>NZ_JASATH010000054.1:0-41032 GCF_038440215.1 Inquilinus sp. OTU3971
GGCAATCCAGAGACTGCGTCGAGCCCTTCTGGATGCCCGGGTCGAGCCCGGGCATCCAGAATGGGACGGTCAGCCTGACCTCAGATCGAAGGATCCGCGTCTTCCCCGGCCCGTTTGGCCGAGCCGGCGAAGCTGGTGATGGCGAAGGACTCCAGGAGGTCGATCGCGGCGTCGCGCGGCATGGCACCGGTGTCGATCGTCAGGTCCGGCGTCTCTGGCTCCTCGTAAGGCGCCGAGACCCCGGTGAAGCCCTGGATCTCGCCGCGGCGCGCCTTGGCGTAGAGGCCCTTGGGGTCGCGCTGCTCGCAGATCGCCAGGTCGGCCTTGACGAAGATCTCGCGGAAGCCGTCGCCGATCACATCGCCGGCCAGGGCGCGGTGCCAGCGCTCCGGCGAGATCAGCGCCACGATCGCGATCAGCCCGGCCTCGGCGAACAGCCGTGCCACCTCGGCCGCGCGGCGCACATTCTCGGCCCGGTCCTCGGTCGAGAAGCCGAGGTCGCGGCCGAGACCGGTGCGCAGCGAATCGCCGTCCAGCACCGTCGCCTGCCAGCCGCGCGCGAACAGGCGCGATTCCAGCGCCGTCGCCAGGGTCGACTTGCCGGCGCCGGACAGGCCGGTCAGCCAGACCACGCCGCCGCCATGGCCGTTGGCGATGCGCCGGGCGGCGGCATCGACCCGCCGCTCGGTCGGGAACAGGAGCCGGCTGTCGCCGGTGGCGTCGAGGATGGTGACGCCGCCCACGACGTCGTAGCCGTCGACCAGCACGCCGCGGCCGGTGCCGGGCAGATCGGCATGGCGGTCGAAGGCCATGGCGGTGCGGCCGACCACCTCGATCTCCGCCGTCTCGTTGCGCCGCACCAGCTCCGCCGTCCGGGTCTCCAGCGTGTGCACCTCGACCACATGGGCGATGCGCTCGACCGTCACCGTGTGCTCGGCGGTGGCCAGGCGCAGCGTCAGCCGCGCGCCGGGGCGCAGCGGCTCGCGCGCCAGCCAGAACAGGCGCAGCTTCAGCCGGGCCGCCGTCGCCGGCGCCTCCTCGACCAGGGTCGCGATCTGGCCGCGCTCGACGAAGACCGGCGGGTCGAGCGTCAGCCCGACCGCCTGGCCGGCCTTGGCCGTGGTGATCTCCGCCGCCGGCCAGCTCTCGATCGCGGCGATGCGCGCGACCTTGCCCGAAGGCGCGAAGCGCAGCGTCTGGCCGACCGCGAGCGCACCGCTCTCGATCCGGCCGGCGACGATGCGCCGCTCGTCGAACTTGTAGACGTCCTGCACCGGCAGGCGCAGCGGCTGGTCGACCGGCGACGGCGCGGCCTCCAGCCCGTCCAGAGCCTCGACCAGCGAGGGCCCGTCATGCCAGGGCATCAGCGCCGAGCGGGTGGCGATGTTCTCGCCGTGCCGGGCGGCCAGCGGCACCACCACCGCGGGGGTGATGCCGACGCTGTTCAGATAGGCCGAGATCTCGTCGACCACCGCCTGGAAGCGGGCCTGGTCGTACTCCACCAGGTCCATCTTGTTGATCGCCACCACCACCTGGGTGATGCCGAGCAGTCCGAGGATCAGCGCGTGGCGGCGCGACTGCTCCAGCGTGCCCTCGCGGGCATCGACCAGCAGCAGCGCCGCATCGGCCCCGGCGGCGCCGGAGACCATGTTCTTGAGGAACTCGGCATGGCCCGGCGCGTCGATCAGCACATAGCGCCGGCGCGGGGTGCGGAACTGCACCTCGGCCGTGTCGATGGTGATGCCCTGGTCGCGCTCCGACTGCAGCGCGTCGATCAGGAACGACCATTCGAACGGCATGCCGCGCTTCTTGCTCATCGCCTCGACCGCCGTGACGCGCTCGGGGCCGAGCGTGCCGGTGTCGTGCAGCAGGCGGCCGATCAGGGTCGACTTGCCGTGGTCGACATGGCCGGCGATGACGACGCGCAGGGTGCGGGCGGCGGCCAGCGCCGGGTGCAGGGCCACGATGCCGTCCATCTTACATGTATCCCGCGCTGCGGAGACGCTCAAAGCCGTCCTCGGTCTCGTTGTCGATGATGCGGCCGGAGCGTTCGGAGACCTTGGTGGTCTCGAGCTCGGCGATGATCGCCTCGATCGTGTCGGCGTCGCTGGCCACCGGCAGGGTGATGTTCTTCTCGCCCAGCGAGCGGTAGCGCAGCCCGTCCTTGGCCAGGTACAGCGGCACGATCGGGATGCCCTCGCGCTGGGTGTAGCGCCAGACGTCGATCTCGGTCCATTTCAGGATCGGGTGGATCCGGACATGGGTGCCGGGCTCGAACCGGGTCTTGTACTGGCCCCAGAATTCCGCCGGCTGGTCGGCCACGTCCCAGGCACCCTCGAAGCTGCGCGGGCTGAACACCCGCTCCTTCGCCCGCGTGCCCTGCTCGTCGCGGCGGATGCCGACGATGATGCCCTCGAAGCCCTCGCGGTGGACCACCGCCTTCAGCCCCTCGGTCTTGCGCGCCGCCGCCCGGCCGCCGGCCGCCAGGGTCGGATCCATGTCCTCCTCCGGCGGGCAGTCCTCGATGATCAGCGGCAGGTTCCAGTCCCGCACCAGCTTGTCGCGGAACTCGTAGACCTCCGGCAGCTCCATATGGGTCTCGAGCTGGATCAGCGGGAACGGGATGTGTCCGAAGAACGCCTTGCGCAGCAGCCACAGGATCAGGGTGGAGTCCTTGCCGATGGACCACAGCAGCGCCAGCCGATCGATGCGGGCGAAGGCCTCGCGGAGGATGGTGATGCTCTCCGCTTCGAGTTCGTCGAGATGATTCATGGCCTAAAGGAACGTGACTGGGGAGGTGGCAGGGTCGGCGGTGCGGTGGATACCGCATTCGGTCTTGTCTTGGCCAGACCAGCGGCCGGAGCGCGGGTCTGCGCCCTGCGCGACCCGCTCGGTACAGGGCATGCAGCCGATCGACAGGAAGCCGTCGGCCTCCAGCGGATGGCGGGCCAAACCCCGGCCCTCGAACTCCGCGGCGATCCGGTCGGGCGACCAGCCGGCCAGCGGGTTGATCTTGAATCGGCCCTCGTCGGCCGCCCATTCCACCGCCGGCAGATCAGCGCGGGTGAGCGCCTGGAACCGCTTGCGGCCGGTGATCCAGCCGCCGAAGCCGGACAGCGCCCGCTCCAGCGGCTCGACCTTGCGCAGCGCGCAGCATGCGTCCGGGTCGCGCTGGAACAGCAACAGGTCGGGGTCTCGTCTGGCGATCTCAGTGGGGTCGGGCCTGACCGAGCGCACATCCTCGAGTCCGAGCTGCGCGACCAAGCGGTCGCGGTAGCGCAGAGTCTCGCCGAAATGCCGCAGCGTGTCGAGGAAGATGACCGGCGTGGCCGGTGCGACCTCGGCCACCAGGGCCAGCAGCACCGCCGATTCGGTCCCGAAGGACGACACCAGTGCGACGCGTCCGAGCCTGGAATCCGCCAGCACCTTTTCGATCAGCGCACACCCGTCCAGCCCGTCGAAATCGGCGGCGATCAGCTCCTGTTCGAGCTGCGAAGGGACAGCAGCAGAGGCGGACATCGGGTGCTCATTCTCGGCAATTGCTCCTACTTTACTGTAAAATAGAGCGCATTTGCTGATTGACTGTGTGTGAATCCGTGGACTAATGTCAACCATCAATTGTGGATAGAACGCCGCCGCCGATGTCCGCCGATCTGCCCGCCGCCCCCGCGGCCCCGCCGAAGCTTTCCGCCGTCGAAGGCGTGAAGGAACAGAGCCGATTCCTGCGCGGCGGCATCGCCGCCGACCTTGCCACGCCCGGCATCTCGGTCACCGAGGAAAGCTATAACCTGCTGAAATTCCACGGCAGTTATGAGCAGTACGACCGTGACACAGCGACCGCGCGGAAAAAGCAGGGGCTGGAGAAGGAATACCAGTTCATGGTCCGCGCCCGCATCCCGGGCGGGCGGATCACGGCCGAACAATATCTCGCCCTCGACGCCATCGCCGACAGATATGCCAATGGATCGGTGCGAATTACCACGCGCCAGGGCATCCAATTCCACGGCGTGCTGAAGGGAAATCTGAAGGCAACGATCGCCGACATCAACCACTCGATGCTGACCACCATGTCCGCCTGCGGCGACGTGGTGCGCAACGTCATGACCACACCGGCGCCGATCCGCGATGCAGTGCATGCGAGGCTAGAGGCGGACGCCCGTTTCCTGTCGACGCGGCTGCTGCCGAAGAGCCGGGCCTATTACGAGCTGTTCCTCGACGAGGAGAGCCAGGCACCGGCCGAATCAGTCGACGAGCCGCTGTACGGCGCCACGTACCTGCCGCGGAAGTTCAAGATCGGCCTGGCCGCGCCCGAGGACAACACGGTCGACATCCTGACCCACGACCTCGGCATCCTCGCCGTGTTCGAGGGCGACCAGTTGCAGGGCTACAACCTCAATCTCGGCGGCGGCCACGGCCTGACCCACACCAAGCCCGGCACCTATGCCCGCATGGGCTCGCCGATCGCCTCGGTCGGCCCGGGCGAGCTGCTGCAGGGCGCCGAGGCGGTGATCCGGCTGTACCGCGACCACGGCAACCGCGCCGACCGCAAGCGCGCCCGGCTGAAATACGTGCTCGACGACATGGGGCTGGACTGGACCCGCAAGGAGCTGGAGCGCCAGTTCGGCCGGGTCCTGGCCGACCCGCTGCCGCACGCGCCGCTCCAGGTGCCCGACCATCTCGGCTGGCACGAGCAGGGCGACGGCCGCTTCTGGCTGGGCCTGCCGGTCGCCAGCGGCCGGATCCAGGACGGCCCGCAGATCCGCCTGCGCACCGCGCTGCGCACGCTGTTCGAGAACTGGGCCAAGCCGGCGGTGCTGACACCGCAGCAGGACATCCTGATCGCCGACATCGCGCCGGCCGAGCGCGACGAGATCACGGCGCATCTGCGCAGCCACGGCGTGGTCTTCGCCGAGGACCTGACCGCGGTCCGCCGCTGGGCCCTGGCCTGCCCGGCCTTGCCGACCTGCGGCCTTGCGCTGTCCGAGGCCGAGCGCATCCGCGAGCCGCTGATCGATTCGGTCGAGGCGGCGCTGCGCAAGCACGGGCTGATCGAGGAGCGGATCAGCATCCGCATCACCGGCTGCCCGAATGGCTGTGCCCGCCCCTATGCCGGCGACATCGGCCTGGTCGGCCGCACGCCCGGCACCTTCGCCCTGTTCGTCGGCGGCGATTTCGAGGGCACGCGGCTGAACACCAAGCTGACCGAGAAGGTGCCGGAGGCGTCGATCGCCGACACGCTGGACCCGCTGCTCGGCGCCTTCGCGCGGGAACGGCTGCCGGGCGAGGGCTTCGGCGACTATTGCCACCGCCAGGGTGTCGAGAAGCTGGCCACCCTGCTGCCCGGCGGGAAGGCGCTCTGATGCTGCCGATTTCCCTGTGCCCCGAGGCAGTGCCGGTCGCCCTGGTTGGCGCCGGCGACAAGGCGGTGCACCGGCTGGCCCAGTTGGACGAGGGTGGCTTTACCGTCGCCGTGTTCTCGGACGCGCCGTCGCGCGATCTCGTGTTCGCCGCCGGCGACCGGCTGCGTCGCCGCCTGCCCGGCGCGGCCGACCTGGGCACCCAGCGTCTCTTGCTGGTGGCCGATCTGGACGAGGGCCGCGCCGCCGACCTCGCCCTCCTCGCCCGCCGCCTCGGCCTGCTGGTCAATGTCGAGGACCGGACGGCTTTGTGCGATTTCCACCTGCCGGCGATCGTCCGCCGCGGCGACCTGGTGGTGGCGATCTCGACCGGCGGGCTGAGCCCGCGCCTGGCCGGCCGCCTGCGCCGCGCCGCCGAGCGGCTGATCCACCGCGACTGGGGCGCCCGCCTGGCCCGGCTCGGCCTGCTGCGCTCCGAGCTGCGGGCCCAGGGCAAGGGGCCGGCGGAGATCGCCCGCGCGATCGATTCGGTGATCGACGGCGAAGGCTGGCTGGGCCGGCCGGGAGCCTGATCCGGACGGGCCGCCTGAGCTCTCTCCGCGGCCCGAACTATGTCCCGTCATGGCGAGCCCCGAAGGGGCGCGGCCATCCAGGAATCGAGCCGCTGGATCGTCACGTCCCCGGCCCAGCGCTTTCGGGCGCAACATTGCTGCGACGTCCGGCGCCCGCATCTCATCCCCCGGCAACGCTTCCCGCTGCGGAGAGCTTGTCCCGAAACTCGCTGTGCTCATGATCCCTCCTGGCTGTCGTCAGGAGGGGTCAGTTTTCCATGTCGCCTGACATCTGAGCGCCTCTCAATCACGTCCCCATACGCCCATCAGCATCTTGAGAAATCGCTCCGCCGCCGGCGACAGGCTGCCGCCGCGACGGCGAACCACGCCGATTGTTCGCGATATCTCGGGATTGCGGATGGGTCGGGTGATCAGAAACGGATGGTCTTCTTGCGGGGTTGCCATTCGTGGCAGCACCGAAATCCCCAGGCCTGCCTCCACCAACCCGAGGGAGGTGGACAGATGGGTCACCTCGTAGAACCAGCGAAGCTTGATGTTCGATTTTGCGAGTGCCGCGTCGAGCAGGGTTCTGTTGCCGCTTGATCGATGAACCGTGATCAGATGATAGGGCTCCAGTTCCGCCCACCCGACCCATGGTTTGGCCGCAAGAGGGTGATCCTTGCGCGCTGCAAGCACGAATGGGTCTTCCGCGAGCCGCTCGAAGGTCAAGTCCGGATCCGACGTGCCCATGATGTTTATGCCGAACTCCACCTCCCCGCGTGCCACGGCTTGAAGACCGTCGGTCGCCGGCAAGTCGAGGATACGAAAGCGGATGTTCGGATACTCCTCGTTGAACTGCCGGATGACGGTAGGCAGGAAGTAGAATGCCGCGGTGGGGAGGCATGCGATCGTCACCAGTCCGCCTCGATTGGGTCCAACGTCACGGACAACAAACAGAGAGCCATCGAACTCCTCCAGCATGCGTCGGACGAGCGGCACGAGCTCCGTACCGAGAGCCGTCGCGGACACATGCCTGGTTGTCCGTTCCAGGAGAGGCGCCCCGATAACCTGCTCCAGTTTTTGAATGCGGCGGCTCAGCGCGGGCTGTGACAGATGCAGGGCATCTGCCGCGCGATGAAAGCTCTCCAACTCCACGACGCCCAGGAAGGCTCGAAGGTCGAGGATCTCGCAATTAATGCTCATTTCGCATCAATCCCCTGATTCTTGGCATTTCACAAATAAACGCCTCTTCCGATAATTGGATCAAAGAGCGCCGATTGATAAGGCGATGACATAAGTTCGGAGGAAGCACAAGCGATGAACGACCTGTTGGCGATCCCTTGCGTTCTGATGAGAGGCGGCACCTCAAAGGGCCCGTTCTTCTTGGCAAGCGATCTCCCCGCGGCTGCCGGTCAGCGTGACAAGATCCTCCTGTCCGTCATGGGCTCGGGTCATCCGTTGCAGATAGACGGCATCGGTGGCGGCAACCCGGTCACGAGCAAGGTGGCCATCGTCGGACCTGCCAGCATTCCCGGCGCCGACGTGGATTATCTCTTTGCCCAGGTGCGGGTCGACCAACAGATTGTCGACACCTCTCCGAACTGCGGCAACATGCTGGCTGCGGTCGCCCCGTTTGCCATCGAAGCCGGACTTGTCCCGGTTCGTGGAGAAACGACGCTCGTCCGGATCCATAACGTCAACACCAGCAAGCTGATCGAGGCCGAAGTTCCCACTCCAAACGGCAGCGTCTCCTATCTCGGTGACGCTGCAATTGACGGCGTGCCCGGCCGTGCGGCGCCGATCGCATTGACCTTCATGGACGCAGCGGGGGCTCGCACCGGACAGCTCTTTCCCACTGGCAAGCCGGTCGACTTGATCGATGGCGTGGCTGCCACCTGCATCGACTGTGCAATGCCGATGATGTTGATCGAGGCGGACTCGATCGGCGCAAGCGGCTTCGAGTCAGCGGCTGAACTCAATGCTGATAAGGAATTGCTAGGACGGCTGGAAAAGCTGCGCATCGCTGCCGGCGAACGGATGGGCCTCGGAGACGTGTCCAATCAGGTAACGCCGAAGCCGGTGCTGATTTCCCGGCCAATGTCGGGAGGCGACATCAGCGTACGGTATTTCATGCCGCATCAATGTCATCCGTCGCTCGCAACCACGGGCGCCGTAGGGATCGCCACAGCTTGTATCAGCCAGGATACGGTTGCTTCGCTTCTGATCGGCAGGCGTGCCCCTCCAGTCGTGCTTTCCATAGAGCACCCAAGCGGCCACCTGGACGTCAAGCTGTATGAAAGGGACGGCAAAGTCGTCGCCGGAATCCTTCGCACCGCCCGCCGGCTGTTCGAAGGACATGTATTCGCAAAACCGGTCGCGCAGCTGGGTTGCGCGGCATAACAACCGTGGCCGCCGGAAGGCGCCACGAATGGGAGGAAAATATCGTGCGCAAGCTCATGCTCGCCCTCGCGGCAACCGTCGCGTTTACCGGTTCCGCGTTCGCCGATCCGATCCGCATCAGCGTCGGCTCTTACAACCTCAACAATCTTCCCTTTCCAGTCGCCCAGGGGCTCGGCCTTTATGAAAAGGAAGGCCTGGAGGTGACCGTCGAAAACTTCGCATCGGGCGGGTCGAAGACGCTTCAGGCGCTTGTTGCCGGCTCGACGGATATCGCCGTCGGCTTCTACGACCATACGATCCAGATGCAGTCGCAGAAGAAGGCTGTCGTGGCGTTCGTGCAGCTCGCCCGCAATTCCGGGCTCGTGCTGGCTGGCGGCAAGGACAGCACTTTCGACCCGGCAAAACCGGAAACGATCAAAGGTGCAAAAGTCGGGATCACCTCGCCAGGCTCGTCTTCCGATTTCTTTGTCCGCTATTACCTGCAGCGCAACGGCTTGTCCGCGGACGATGTCTCGCTGATCGGCGTTGGCTCCGGGTCCGCCGCCGTCGCGGCCCTCGAACAGGGCAAGGTCGACCTCCTCGTCAACTATGACCCGGCAGCGACCTTCATCGAGGCCAGGGGCGTCGGCAAGATCCTGATCGACGGGCGCAGCGACGAGGGCGCCAAGGCGATCTATGGCGGGATTTACCCAACCTCCGTCCTCTATGCCACACAGAGCTATATTGAGGAAAATCCGGAGACCATCCAAAAGGTCACGAATGCGACGGTCAAAGCGCTCGAGTGGATGGACAGCCACTCCGCGGAAGAGATCGTCGACAAGCTCCCGAAGGAGTTCATCTCCGGCGATCGTGATACCTACATCAAGGCGGTCGAGAACGCGAAGGCGATCTTTTCCAAGGACGGCCGTATCAACGAGGAAGATATCAAGGTCCCGCTCGCCGTCTTGAAGAGCTTCAACAAAAACGTTGCGGCGGCTGAAATCGACCTGACGAAAACCTACACGAACGAGTTCGTCGGCAAGGTCCCGAACATCGCCGCCAACTGACAGGAGGAGGTCATGGCATTGGCCGCAGTGAAAACCGCACCCCCGACGGAGAATCCGCATCAAGCAAAGCCGATGGTTTCCATCGGCTCGGTCACCATGTCCTTCGGCGCATATGTGGCCGTGCAGGATGTGAACTTGAGCGTCGCCGACGGCGAGTTTGTCGCGATCGTCGGTCCGACCGGCTGCGGCAAGAGCACTGTTCTCAACGCGATTGCCGGGCTGCTGAAGCCCTCGAGCGGTACTGTCGCCATTGACGGTCAGCCGGTACGCGGGGTCCAAAACGATATCGGCTATCTGTTCCAGCAGGATGCACTGCTTCCTTGGAAGACTGCGCTCGAGAACGTCGAACTTGGCCCCATGTTCAAGGGTACAGGCGCTGCCGAACGGCGCGAGCGGTCGATGCAGTGGTTGGCGAAAGTTGGTCTGAAGGGCTTCGAGCATCGCTATCCCCATCAGCTTTCCGGCGGTCAGCGCAAGCGCGTCCAGATGGCGCAGGCGCTGATTACCGGCCCCAAGGTCATCCTGATGGACGAGCCCTTTTCGGCACTCGACATCCATACCCGCCACCTGATGCAGAATGAGCTGTTGCGGCTTTGGCAGGAGGAACGGCGCGCCGTGGTGATGATTACGCACGACCTCGAGGAGGCGATTGCTCTCGCGGATCGGGTCGTGGTGCTTGCCGCCGGACCGCGCTCGCGCGTGATCGACAGCTTCCCCGTCGATCTCCAACGCCCGCGCGATGTCGCTGAAATCAAGCTCGATTCACGCTTCATGGATCTTTATCGCAACATCTGGTCATCGCTGCGCGGCGAAGTGGAGAAAAGCTATGAACGCCATGACTGAACGCCTCATCCAAGTCGCACTGCTGGTGGCAATTGTCGGCGGCTGGCAGCTGGGTGTCGCGGCGGGCGTCATCGACGTCTTCTTTTTCCCGGCTCCGGTCGATATCTTCAACCAGGTGGTATCCTGGGTGGTGGACGCCGGCTTTTATAGCCATGTGGCCATCACCCTGACGGAAACCGTGCTCGGCTATCTGGTCGGAACGGCACTTGGCGTGGCCGCAGGCGTCTGGCTCGGCCTCAGCCGTTCGGCCGCGCGCATTCTGGATCCTTTCATCAAGGGCTTGAACGCGATCCCTCGGGTCGTGCTTGCCCCCATCTTCGTACTCTGGCTCGGCCTCGGTCTCTGGTCCAAGGTGGCGCTCGCCGTGACGCTGGTGTTCTTCGTCACCTTCTTCAACGCCATGCAGGGCGTTCGTGAAGTGAACCCGGTGGTGCTGTCGAACGCCCGCATTCTCGGAGCCAAGCGGTCGGACCTGCTTCGCCACGTCTACTTCCCGGCAGCGGCAAGCTGGATCCTGTCTTCGTTGCGCACTTCGGTCGGCTTTGCCGTCGTCGGGGCGATCATCGGCGAGTATCTCGGCTCCTCCGCCGGGCTTGGCTATATGATCGCTCAGGCAGAAGGCAATTTTGATGCGGTCGGCGTCTTCGCAGGCATCCTGATCCTCGCGATCTTTGTCCTGATTATCGACAGCATCCTGGACGTCGCCGAGAAGCATCTCATCAAGTGGCGACCGAGCGCTTCCGAACGGCCTGCGTGACGTCAGACGTTCCTTCCGGCGATCAGGAAAGCTCCCGTCACCAGCAGGACCGCGCCGAGGACCGGCAGCCCCTGCGCCGAGAGGGCCGGGGTGCCGGGCTTCAGCTGGTCCGCCGCCAGCCCGGCGACGAGCTGGCTCGCCACCAGGATGGCGATGGTGGGCGCCGCGCCGAGCCGCTGGTAGCCGAGGATCCCGGCGAAGACGAAGAACGATCCGAGTAGCCCCGGCAGCAGGGCCCAGGGGCGCAGCGCCGACACCGCCTCGGCCACGCCGCCCGCGCCGTTGCGGATCAGCAGCAGGCCGAGCAGCACCGTCAGCCCGACGGCGGAGTTGATCACCAGCGCGATCAGCACGGTCGAGGCCGACAGGGTGATCCGGACCATCAGCAGGTTCTGCAGCACCAGGCACAGCCCGGCCGAGACCAGCAGCACGACCGTCGGGGCGACACCCATCAGGCCCGCCCGTCCGGACCGGCGCGGCCGTCGAGCCGCAGCTGCAGGAAGGCCAGGTCGAGCCAGCGGCCGAACTTCGTCCCGACCTCGCGCATCACCCCCGCCGGCTCGAAGCCGAGGCCCTCATGCAGCCGGATCGAGCCGGCGTTGCCGGCCTCGATGCCCGCGACCATGACGTGCTTGCCGAGGGCCCGCGCCCGGAGGATGAGCTCCAGCATCAGCGCCTTGCCGACCCCGCCGCCGCGCCGGTCGCGGTGGACATAGACCGAGTGCTCGACGGTGTGGCGATAGCCGTCCCAGGCGCGCCAGTCGCCGAAGGAGGCGTATCCCGCCACCCGGCCGTCATCGTCGACCGCCACCAGCACCGGATAGCCGAGGCGCCGGCGCTCCGCCAGCCAGGCGGCGCGGTTGGCCGCATCGACCACGGTCTCGTTCCAGATCGCGGTCGTGTGGAGCACGGCGTCGTTGTAGATCTCCAGGATGCCGGCGATGTCGCCAGCCTCGGCGTCGCGAATGCGCATCTCACCCTCACGACAATGGACAGCCCTAGATATGGCTGCCCCGTGGCGCTGTCCATTTTAGTGATACGCATTGCTCATATGGTCCACTATAGTAGCAGGCATGGTGAGCTCCAACGGCATCGACCGGCGCATCGGCGCCCGCATCCGGATCGAGCGTGAGAGCCGCGGCTGGTCCCTCTCCGACCTCGCCGCCCGCGCCTCGGTCTCCCGCGCCATGGTGTTCAAGGTGGAGCGCGGCGAGAGCAGCCCGACGGCCAGCCTGCTCGGCAAGCTCTCCGGCGCCTTCGGCCTCAGCATGTCGACGCTGATGGCACGGGCCGAGATGCAGCAGGGACGGCTGTCGCGGCGGGCCGACCAGCCGGTGTGGACCGACCCGCAGACCGGCTATCTGCGCCGGCACGTCTCGCCGCGCACCGACCTGCCGCTCGACCTCGTGCGGATCGAGCTGCCGGCCGGGCGGGAGGTGCCGATGCCGGCCTCGGCCTATGCCTTCCAGCGCCAGCTGATCTGGGTGCTCGAGGGTGCGCTGGTCTTCGTCGAGGGCGCGGCGCGGCACGAGATGCAGGCAGGCGACTGCCTCGAGCTCGGCCCGCCGGTCGACTGCATCTTCCGGAACGAGAGCGATCGCCCCTGCACCTACGCCGTCGTGGTCCTGCGCCAGCCGTGACGCCTCAGGCCTTGTCCAGCGGGAAGCCCTTGAACGGCTTGATCTCCTTCAGCACGAACATGGTCTGCATCTCCTTGATCCCCGGCAGCCGGCGCACCACCGCCATGGCGAAGTCGGCATAGCTGTCGAGGTCCGGGGCGACGACCTGCAGCAGGAAGTCCGAATCGCCGGCGATGCTGTAGCAGGCGACCACCTCCGGCAGCTGCTGGACGCTCTCGGAGAACTCCTCAGCCTCCGCCGCGCTGTGGCTGTCGATCCTGACCCGGATGAAGGCGAGCACGCCGAGGCCGATCCGGCGCCGGTCCAGCAGCGCCGCATAGCCCTGGATGACGCCGTCCTCCTCCAGCTGGCGGACCCGGCGCCAGCAGGGCGAGGTCGACAGCCCGACCTCGGCCGACAGCGCCTGGTTGGTCAGCCGGCCGTCCTGCTGCAGGGCGGCCAGGATGCGGAGATCGACCGGCTCGAGCATGATCTACCTTGGAGAGGATTCGTCCCGGTAGATCCTACCAGGAAACCGGGCAGACGGCGCAAGGATAGGCAGGATCGACCGGCCCGCGGGAGGTATCCTGCCGTGCAGACAGCATCCGTGAAAGCCGCCATGACCCAGGATCTCCGCCTCGCCATCGTCGTGAACCCCGACCTGCCGCTCGGGCTGATCGCCAACACTGCCGGCGCCATCGCCATCGGCCTCGGGGCCCGGCTGCCCGCCCTGGCGGCGCGGCAGCTGACCGACCGCCACGACCGCACCATCGACATCAGCTCGAACCAGCCGGTGCCGGTGCTGCAGGCCGATGCGGCGGCGATCCGGGCGCTGCTGCTGAAGGCGCTCTCGCAGCCGGGCGAGCGGGCCGTGGTGCCGTTCCCGGCCTTCGCCCGGTCGCTGCACGCCTATACCGAATACGAGGCCGCCTTCCCCGGCCGCGACCTGGGCGAGGAGGCGATCGACGGGCTGGGCCTCGCCGGCCCGGCGAAATGGGTCAAGTCGCTGACCGGCTCGCTGAAGCTGCTGCGCTAGCCCTGCCTCACGCCTGGTCCGGGTCCTCCGGCCATCGCCGGGCGTGCTCAGGGATGGTCACGCCGGGCAAGGCCCGGCTGGTCCAGATGTGGACGGCGTCGCTGAGGTCCAGGGGCTCGTCGAGGGAGCCTCCCTTGATGCAGACCTCGTCCTCCCGGTCCTTGTCGCCGTCCCAGAGGCGCGATCCGCAGGTCGGGCAGAAGAAGGAGACGATCGTCCACCCCGATTTCGCCGGCCGCGACCAGCGGCTGGGCGTGCCGCCGAGCAGGCGAAGGTCGGCGCTGCGGAAGAACGCCGAGATCCCGAAGGCCGAGGCCGACTGCTTCCGGCATTCGCGGCAGTGGCAGACATACAGGCCGAGCGGCGAGCCGGTGAGCTCGTAGCGCACCCGGCCGCATTGGCAGCCGCCGGTGAGGGGCGTTCCGGCCATCGCGTCTCCCATGGACCGTCAGTTCGCCGCCGGGACCGGGCAGCTCATGTCGCCTTCCTCGCAGTTGAGGTAGGCCTTGAAGTCCTCGATCCGGCTCTTGGTCTGGCCGTCCAGGCACATCGCATGGATCATCGGGGCGGCGGTGCCGCCCGCGACGGCGGACGTCTGGAAGTCGCATTCGGCGTCGCGGAAGGACACCCAGGTCCGCTGCGTCGCCACCAGCAACCTGGTCGTGTCCGGATCGTCCTTCAGCCGGCCCGTGATCTCCTTGTAGAGCCTGTTCAGCTCGGCATCCGACACCTTGAACGCCTTGCCGTAGCATTCGTTCAGATCCGCCTGGCCGGCCTGGGCGTTGTCGCAGTCATCGGCCCGTGCGCGGGTCGGGCCGGCGACGGCCGCAACCGCCAGCAGGGCGACGAGGCCGGCGAGTGAAGCACGCATCGACGATCTCCCCATCCTCGGCAGAAATTCTGCTGTCATGCCGGAGTCGTAGCGGCTTCCAACGCGAACTGCCAACAGGGAGTCCGCCATGGCGGAAACATCGATCGGCCCGCCGGCTCAGTCACCATCCGCGAAATAGCGGCCGGGGGTGACGCCGAAGGCCTTGCGGAAGCCGGCGACGAAGGCGCTCGGCCCCTCATAGCCGAGCCGGTCGGAGACCTCGCCGACCGGGGCGCCGAGCGACAGCCACTCCACCGCCTTCAACAGCCGGGCCTGGCGCCGCCAGGCGCGGAAGCTGAGGCCGGTCTCGGACCGGAAGTGCCGCTCGAAGGACCGCTCCGACAGCGCCGCCCGCTGTGCCACCTCGGCCAGGTCGTCGGTCCGCGCCGGGTCGGCCGCCAGATCGGCCACGGCCCGCCGCAGCCGGGCGGATTGCGGCATCGGCAGGTGCAGCGGCGCGATCGGCTCGGTCACCAGCTGGTCGAGGATGACGCCGACGATCCGCCCCGCCGGGCCGCCGGTCGCGGCATCGCGCGGATAGCCCAGCAGCGCCAGCACCAGCTCGCGCAGCAGCGGCGACAGCCGGATCACCGACGGGTCGCGCGGCAGGTGCCGCACCGCCTCGGGCCGCAGGAACAGGTAGCGCAGCGCCGAACGCTGCAGATAGGTGACGGCGTGCGGCACGTCCGGCGGGATCCACAGCGCCCGCTCCGGCGGCACCACGAAGCTGCCGCGCGCGGTCTCCACCGTCACCGAGCCGGAGACGATGTGGAACAGCTGGGCCCAGCGGTGGCTGTGCGCCTGGAAATGCAGCCCGGTTTCGACCTCGCCGGCGAAGGTGAGGACGGGGGCCGGATAGTCCTCCGCCGCCGGCCGGTCGAGATCGGGATGGACCAGATTGTCCGGATGGATCATGGCGACTCGGATACAGAACTCCGGCCGATAGCGCCAGGGGCTGGCGACTCAAATACACAAGTCGACGGAGTGGCGCTAACACGAAAATCGATCTTGGACCTAGTGTGACGCCGGTGACAGCGATCCCCCGCCCGACCAGGGCAGCGTGAGGATCGGCATCCAAAGGAGATCCGAGATGACCATGATCGTTTCACCGCGCGAGTCGCGGGCACCGGCCACCCGGCCGGCGTTGCTGACGACGACCGCCGCCCGCGCCATCGCCTGGGTCGGGCTTCGGCTGCGGATCCGGCGCGACACGGCGAAGCTGCTGGCGCTCAGCGACCACCTGCTGGCCGATATGGGCGTCCGCCGCGACCAGGTCGGGTCCGCCGTCCGCGACGCTTACCGCAACTCGCGGTGACCGGGCCTCAGCCGCGGCCGGCCAATCGCAGCCGGAAGCGGAACTGCAGCGTGCCCTCGCACCACATCGGGAAGTTGGTGCCCCATTTGTTGTTGTGCAGGTTGATCCGCACGCCGCCGGAGAAATCCGGCAGGCCGGGGGCGAAGGGCATGAAGGGCGAGGCGGCCGGGGCCGCCAGCGGCGCGTCGGGCGATTGCAGCAGGGCGGTGCCGCCCTCCGCCAGCCGGCCGCGGATGCCGGACACGGCCTGCAGCTGGCCGCCGCCCCTGGGCGTGATGCGGCCGGCCGGCTGCCACAGCCCCATCTTGCGGAAGTCCCAGCCCTCGATTCCGGCCGGGGTGAAGCCCAGGAAACTCGCCTCCGGCATCCGGTTCGCCGGCTTGTCGCGCAGCACCAGGACGAGGTCGAGCCCGTCTTCGGCCGCTGCGATCCGCAGCTCCGCCCGCCGCGGCGCGCCGAACACGCCATGCGCCTCCGTCGGCAGCTCCAGCAGCAGCGTGGTTCCCGATCCATCCTGCGCCAGCCCGGCCAGGCGCGGCCGCCAGGCGGCGGAGCGCGCGGTCCGCGCCCGCTCCAGCCCCGGCTTGCCGTGGTCCAGCAGCGCCCATTCGATCCGCTGCGTCAGATAGCCCAGCATATGGGCGGCGACATCGGCCGCGTCATAGCTCTCATAGCCATAGGCGATCAGGCTGCCGCCGATCCCCTCCAGCGTCCGGCCATCCGGCGCCGTGAGCCTGGCGATGGCCCCGGTCGTGCCGTCGACATCCAGCCGCCAGTCTCCGGCCCGGACCTCGACGGCTCCGGCCGCCGGCGCGTCCGCCGCGACCGGGTCGCCCGGCCGCAGCTCGGCCAGCGCCTGTTCCGCCGCCATCCGATCGGCCGGGGACAGTGCCTCCACGGCCGCATCGAGATATCCGCGCTGCTCGGCCCAGGAGCTTTCGGTGAAGCGGAAGCGCGGGTCCAGTCGCCGCGCCGCCTCGAACTCCGGCCGGTCCCAGGCGTCCTCATCGCGCAGGAAGGTCTTCACGTCGACGCCGCAGGTGTGCTCGGCGACCATCGCCAGGCGCCGGCCGAAGGCCAACCGACTCGCGTCCAGCCCCTCCTCCGCGAAGCGGTCATAGACCCGCTGCAGCGCCAGGAACCGAGCGGTCTTGTCCGGATCGCTGGCGCTGCCATGGATCCAGCTGTCGCCGATCTCGCGGTCGACCACCGGGAAGCGCTCGCGCTGCGGCCAGATCGCGGCGGCGAAATCGTCCAGGGTCGAGGCCCGGACCGCGGCGCCGGGATTCGCCGCCCGCAACTCGCGATGGCATTCCGCCGCCGCCGAGACGCCCTGCGGCCCGACATTGTCCGAGGTGTGGGCGAAGCTCAGCCCCTGGTCCATTCCCTCGGGGAAGAAGGTGGCGCCGTAGCTGCTCTGATACGCCACCAGCACCTCCTCGCCCGACGGCGCGCGCCAGCGGAACAGCGGCGGCACCTCCGGCAGGGTCGAGGCCGAGTTGACGCCGATGTGCAGGAAGCGGATGCCGGCCTCGGCCAGGATCGGCACGATGCCCAGCGGATGGCCCGGCACGTCGGTCATCTTGGCGGCGATGGTGCTGGTGCCGAAGCGGCGGTCCAGCGCCTGCGCATAGGACAGGCCGGCCCGGAACAGCGCCGGCGACATCAGCTCGGTGTGGGTGGTGAAGGGCAGGCCATGCCAGCGGATCAGGCCGCGCTCGATCGCCCGCTCCAGCCGCCGCACCTGGTCGCGCGGCTGGGTCTCGAGATGGTCCCAGATCAGCCAGGCGCCGGTGGTCCAGACGAACATGCGCTGTGCCGGATCCTCGGCGAAGAAGTGCTCGCCGGTGTCGATCGCGCGCGGGATGAACACCTCGTGGTATTCCCGCCGCACCGTCTCGGCCAGCTGGGTGAAGCCGATGTCCAGATGCGTCTTGAAGACGAGGTGAATCGTCCGGCCGGTCATCGTCTCATCCATGATGGCGTGAGGGGTCAGCCCACGGTGCCGCGGACGACCAGCTTGGTGCGGATCGTCTCGACCAGCGGCGGGGCGGCGCGGTTCTGCAGGCGCTGCAGGATCAGCCGCACCAGCGCGGCCACCCGCTCCTCCACATCGATCTTGATGGTCGTGAGGTCGTAGCTGCGCCAGGCGGCCTGGTCGATGTCGTCGAAGCCGACGACGCTGACCTCCTCCGGCACCTTCCGGCCGAGGGCGTGGCGCAGCGCGTCGAGCGCGCCGAAGGCGCTGACGTCGTTGGCGGCGAACACCGCGTCGGCGCCCGGCCCGCCGCGGAACAGCTCGATGGTGGCGTCGTGGCCGCGCTGGTAGCTGAAATCGCCCTCCACCACCGCGGCCGGCGGCAGGCCGCGCGCCGCCAGCACTTGCTGCAGCGTGCGCAGCCGCGCCGTGTTGGCCTGGGCCTTGGGGTTGCCGGCCAGATAGGCAAAGCGCCGGCGGCCGAAGCCGGACAGGAGGGCCACCGCCTGCTCGATGCCGTCGCGCTGCAGCACGCGCAGGCAGTCGAACCGGTGCATCCCCGATTCCGGCAGCGGACCCGGGTCGGTCGCCTCGTTCGGATAGTCGACATAGACCGGCACCGCCTGGTCGAAGGCGCGGTGCAGCTGGTCGGGCGGCACGTTCTCGGTGAACACCACCACGCTGTCCGGGTTGTAGGCCCGCATATAGGACAGAAGCTTCGGGTCCAGGCTGCGGTCGATCCGGGTCTTGAACAGCAGCGTGGCGAAGCCGCGGTCCTGCAGCGCCGTGGTCAGCGCATCGATCTCCAGGCTTTCCCAGGGGCTGCAGACATGCGGCACGATCACGCCGACCAGATGCGACCGCTGCGTGGCCAGCGCCCGGCCGGCCATGTTGGGGATGTAGTTCATCTCCTCGGCGATGCGCAGCACCAGCGCGCGCTTGTCGGCCCGCAGCGGCGCCTTCGGGTTGAACGCCCGGGACACCGCGGCGCGCGACACCTTCGCCCGGTCCGCCACGATCTCGGCGATGGATTGTCCCCTGGGCTGGTCCTCTCGTGCCACCTGCGCCTCAACCAACTGAAATCGCTTTCATCCACACTGGGCAGACGATCCTGGGCTGTCAAGCGCGGTTGCGCGGGAAGTCGGCTGAATCCCTCGCTTCTGAACGGCTTCCGGATAGGCCGCAGCGACATCCGGGAGATCAAAGCGATCGCGATTGACGGAAAACTGAAAGCGTGTTCACTTCTGCCCGAAGCTGCATCCCGCCTGAAGGATGCGCCGCCATGGGAGGGCACAGCGCATGACCGCACATCGCCTGGGGATTCTCGCCGCCGGCCTGCTCCTGTCCTGGGGCGCGCCGGCACAAGCCGCCGACCTGTCGATCGTCTGCCGCTGCGTCGAGGGCGGCGTCAACACCGAGCTGGCCACCTGGATCAAGACCTGGGTCATTCCCGAATTCGCCAAGACCCCCGCTGGGGCCGGCAACACCGTGACGCTGAAGAGCTTCGGCGGCACCGATGAGCAGCTGACGCAGCAGCTGGCGCTGGACTTCTCCACCGGTGCCGGGGCCGACGTCTCCAGCTTCGACGGCTTCCTGATCCCGAGCTTCGTCGAGGGCGGGCTCCTCAAGCCGCTCGACGAGATCGCCGGCTCCGAGGTCGACGGCTGGGACGGCTGGCCGCACATCTCGGCCGGCGCCCAGGCGCTGATGTCCTACCAGGGCAAGCGCTTCGGCCTGGCCGAGGGCACCGATGTCCGCGTCATCTTCTACCGCCGCGACGTGTTCGCGAAGGCCGGGCTGAAGGCCGAGGACTGGCAGCCGGCCAGCTGGGACGAGCTGCTGGCCGCCGCGCGCGCCCTGAAGAAGGCCGATCCGGACAGCTTCCCGCTGCAGATCAACGCCGGGGTCTCGATGGGCGAGGCCACCACCATGCAGGGCTACTACCCCCTGCTGCTCGGTGCCGGCGAGGCGCTGCAGGACAAGGACGGCAAGTGGATCACCGGCAGCCCGGCGATCCTGGCGGCGCTGAAGCTGTACAAGACCATCTATGTCGACGAGAAGCTGGGCGACCAGCGCGCCCAGCTGCTGGCCGACGGCCGCAACCGCAGCTTCGCCAATTTCCGCGACGGCAAGACGGCGATGCTGGTCGAGGGCGACTGGTTCTACCGCTCGGTCACCGCGCCGGGCAGCGAGTTCGCCGTCGCCGACCGCGACAAGACCATGGGCTGGGCCAAGATCCCGGCCGAGGCGGCGGGGCGCGGGCTGGACGGCCGCGACTTCGTCACCATCTCCGGCGGCACCGGCTTCGTGCTGAACCCGAACACGCAGCACCCGAAGCAGGCCTGGGCGCTGCTGGCCTTCATGAACAGCCAGCCGGCGCTGACCGCCTATCAGGGCTTCGAGGAGCGGATCCGCATCCGCGACGACGTGCCGGTGCCGAACTCCGCCTTCCTGCAGGACACCGCCAAGGCGCTGATGCCGATCACCACGGCCCGGCCGAACGACCCGAACTACGAGAAAGTCTCGGCCGAGCTGCAGCGCATGACCGAGGCCGTGGTCTCCGGCACCGCCACGCCGGAGGAGGCGATGGCCCGCTACGGCGCCGCCGTGAAGAAGATCGTCGGCGACGCCAACACCGTCAGCAAGGGCTGAGGATGGTGCCTGGAATGCCGGCAAGCGTCACCGCCCGCCTTTTGACTTTCCCCTCCCCTTGCGGGTTGCCGGCCTCACACATCGGCGAAACGAGCTTTTTCAAGTCCCCTCTCCCCTTGCGGGAGGGGGGCAGGGGGAGGGGGGACTCAAAGAAGGCGATATCTGGATGCCCTGACCCCGCGAGGGGAGAATAGTGGAGAACCGCCCCACCTTGCTCTCCGCCCGGTCGGGGGCCGCGTTCATGGTGCCGGCCGGGGTGCTGGTCGGGCTGTTCGTCGTCGTGCCGTTCTTCTGGATCATCGCGGTCAGCTTCACCAACCGCACCCTGCTGGGCCGCACCGCGCTGCACCCGGATTTCGTTGGGCTGCAGAACTACACCTCGCTGTTCGACGGCGGCTCGGTCTTCGCCCCCGGCGAGTTCGGCGCCTCGCTGATCCTGACCGTCCAGTTCGTGCTGCTCTCCGCCCTGATCGGCCAGGCCCTGCTGGGCCTGCTGCTGGCCTGGCTGCTGCAGAACGTTCCGCCGGCCCTGAAGGCGGCGGTGCAGGCGGCGGTGGTGGCGGCCTGGATCCTGCCGGAGGTGGTGATCGGCTTCGCCTGGTTCGCCTATCTCGACCGCGACGCCGGCACGCTGAACGGCATCCTCGGCACGCTCGGCCTGCCCCGGCCCGACTGGCTCTTGGAGATGCCGTTCCTGGCGATCGTCGTGTTCAACACCTGGCGCGGCACCGCCTTCTCGATGATGCTGTTCTCCTCGGCGCTGCAGTCGATCCCGCCGAGCTATTTCGAGACCGCCAGTGTCGTCGGCGCCTCGTCCTGGCAGAAGCTGCGCGACATCGCCCTGCCGCTGATCCGCGGCCATGTCGTGACCGGCCTGATCCTGGTGACGATGTGGACCTTCAACGTGTTCACGCCGTTCCTCTTGACCGGCGGCGGCCCGTCCTTCCGCACCGAGATCCTGTCGATCTACACCTATCAGCTGGCCTTCAAGCATTTCGAGTTCGGCCGCGGCGCCGCGGTCGGCGTCGTCATCATGCTGATCAACCTGGCCTTCGCGCTGGTCTATCTCGGCCTGGCGCGACGCCGCAAGGCCGCGGCGGAGCATTGAGATGGCGCTGCGCCCCATCCTCCTCCGCATCCTGTTCGCCGGCCTGGCGGCGCTGATCGGCCTGGTCTTCGCCCTGCCGCTCTTGTGGTTCCTGCTGGCGCCGTTCAACGCCCGGGCCGAGCTCGGCCTGGCGGTGCCGGACCCGTTCACCTTCGGCAACTTCGCCAAGGCGTTCGAGAACGGCTTCGCCATGCGGGCGCTCTTGAACAGCCTGATCCAGAGCGTCGGCGGCGTCGCCCTGGTGACCGCCGCGGCGACGCTGGCAGCCTATGCCATGTCGCGGGCGCCGGTGCCGGGCAAGGGCCCGATCACCTACCTGCTGCTCTTGTTCTCCTCGGTCGTCTCCGGCTCCGCCGCCATGGTGCCGATCTTCCTGATCGTCAGCGCCATCGGCCTGGTCGACACCCATATCGCCGTGATCCTGGTCTTCGCCGGTGGCCTCTTGCCGACCGCGATGTTCATCCTGCGCGACTTCATCGACGGGCTGCCGCGCACCTACGAGGAATCGGCGCTGGTCGCCGGTGCCTCGCCGCTGCGCGCCTTCTTCGACGTCGCCCTGCCGGTGATCCGCCCCGGCGTCGTGGTCGTCGCCGTCTGGGCCTTCGTGCAGATCTGGGGCAGCTTCCTGATCCCCTTCGTCCTGCTGCGCAGCGAATCCCGGATGCCGGCGGCGCTGGCGATCTACTCCTACTACTCCGAGGCCGGGACGCCGGTGGTCACCCTGCTTTCCGCCTATGCCGTGGTCTATTCTGCGCCGGTGGTGGCGCTCTACCTCTTCGTCAGCTGGAAGTTCGGCTTCCGGTTCTTCGGCGGCATCAAATCGTGAGCGAGCGGGAGACCCCATGGCGTCCGTGACCCTGGAGCGCGTGGAGAAGACCTTCGGCGACCTGACCGTGGTGCGCGACATCGACCTCGAGATCGGCGACGGCGACTTCGTCTGCCTGCTCGGGCCCTCCGGCTGCGGCAAGACCACGACTTTGCGCATGGTGGCGGGGCTGGAGCAGCCAACCGCCGGCCGCATCCTGATCGGCGGCGCCGACGTCACCCGCAAGCCGCCGAGGGACCGCAACCTCTCGATGGTGTTCCAGGACTATGCCCTCTATCCGCACATGTCGCTGGGCCAGAACATCGGCTATCCGTTGAAGGTTCGTGGCGCGCCCGTCGAGGCCCGTCGCGGCCGGACGCAGGAGGTGGCCGACATCCTGCAGATCGGCCATCTGCTGGACCGGCTGCCGTCGCAGATCTCCGGCGGCCAGCAGCAGCGCGCCTCGCTGGCCCGCGCCTTGGTGCACCCGTCCCAGGTCTATCTGTTCGACGAGCCGCTCTCGAACCTCGACGCCAAGCTGCGGCTGGAGGCACGGGCCTTCCTCAACCACCTGCAGCGCGACATCGGCATGACCGCGGTCTATGTCACCCACGACCAGGCCGAGGCTATGGCGCTGGCCACAAGGGTGGCGGTGATGGAGGCGGGGCAGGTGGTGCAATACGCCCCGCCGCTCGAGGTCTATCGCCGCCCGGCCACCACCTTCGTCGCCGGCTTCGTCGGCAACCCGCCGATGAACCTGATGCCGGTAGAGGCCATCCTGCATGACGGCGCGGCGTTGCTGGCGGCCGAAGGGCTGGACGCCCCGCCCCTGCCGCTGTGGGACGCGCTGTCCCGGGCGATCCACCATGGGGCCAGGCTGACGCTCGGCATCCGGCCGGAGCATCTGCGCATCGGCGGTGACGATTGGCACCTCTCCGGCGAGCTCTTCGCCAATGAGGGGATGGGGCCGGAGAGCCTGGTCACGGTGCTGCTGCCGGGCGACCGGCGGGTCACCGCCCGGATCTTCGGCGACGAGCCGCTGCGGCTCGACCGCTCGGTCCGGCTCGGCTTCCGGGCCGAGGACGCGGTCTTCTTCGACGCCGAGGGGCGCCGCATTCCCGGCCCGCGGGAGGAGCCGTGACCCAGGCTCTCTCCGTCCGGGTGACGGCCACGGAAGGTCCCTACCGCCCGGTCC
Source organism: Inquilinus sp. OTU3971 (assembly GCF_038440215.1). NCBI lineage: Bacteria > Pseudomonadati > Pseudomonadota > Alphaproteobacteria > Rhodospirillales > Rhodospirillaceae > Inquilinus > Inquilinus sp. OTU3971. The sequence continues at coordinate 23,534 of NZ_JASATH010000054.1, forward strand.
CGGTCGAGATCCCGCCCGGCACCACCCGAATCGACGTCGCCATGGCCTATGGCAAGGCCGGCGACTGCATCATCGACCTCGGCCTGATGGACCCGCGCGCCACCGCCTTCCCCAGCCCGGCCGGCTTCCGCGGCTGGAGCGGCGGCGCCCGCGACGGCTTCTTCGTCGCCACCGACGACGCCACCCCGGGCTATGTGCCGGGGCCGATCCCGGCCGGGACCTGGACCATCCTGCTCGGCTTGTACCGGGTGCCGCCGGGCGGCGCCGAGGTGGCGCTGACCATCCGCCTCGACGACGCGCCCCGCCCCGACTGGTCGCCCGAGCCGGCGGCCGAGATACGCCATCCGTCACCCGGCTGGTATCGCGGCGACCTGCATTGCCACACCCATCACAGCGACGCCCAGGGCGGGCCGGAGCTGCTGCACGAGGCGGCGCAGCAGGCCGGGCTGCGTTTCCTCGCCGTGACCGACCACAACACCACCACCCAGCGCCGCTATTTCTCGCCGCGCAGCACCCCGGACCTGGTCTTCATCCGCGGCGAGGAGATCACCACCGCCGAGGGCCACGCCAATGTCTTCGGCGCCGAGGACTGGATCGACTTCCGCATGACCGCGCCGGCCGATGCGCACCTTCTGGCGGGGGCGGTGCGCCGCGCCCGCGGCCTCTTGTCGATCAACCACGACAAGCCGCCGATCCCGTGGCGTCACGATCTGCCGGCGCTGGACTGCATGGAGGCCTGGCAGTCGCACTGGTTCGCCGGCAACTGGATCTCGCTGGCCCGCTATGACGAACGGCTGCGCGCCGGCCGGCGGATCTCCCTGATCGGCGGCAGCGACTGGCACCAGCCGGCAACGCCGGCGCCGTCCGGCCCGCTCGGCCTCGGCCGGCCGGCCACCGCGCTGTGGCTGCCGGAGCTGTCGGAAAGGGCGGTGCTGCGGGCGCTGCGCGCCGGCCGCGGCTATGTCACCGAGGGGCCGGACGGGCCGCATCTCGCCGTCACCACCGGCGGCGTACCGATGGGCGGCACCCGTCTCGGCGGCCCCGACTGGACCGTCGAGGCGGAGGTGCGCGGCGCCGCCGGCGACCTTCTGGTCTGGGTGGATGCCGGCGGTACGGTCGCCGAGCAGGAGATCCCGGCGGAGGACTGGATCGGCCGGCTGACCCTGCCGACGCCCGACCGCTTCCTGCGCGCCGAGATCGTCGCCGTCGCCAGCCGCCCGCGGCTCGAGGCCGAGTTCCTGCAGGCGCTGGAGGGCCGCAGCCTGCCGGCCGGCCTGACCCGCGGCGACATCGCGACCCAGCCGCTGCGCCGGGCGCTCTGCAACCCGATCTATGTCGGCTGAGGCGGCCGGGCCTGTCGTTGCCGACCGCGCCCTACCTGCCTATTCGAACATGCCTTTCGGCGTCTGACCCTTCAGGAAGGGCTCGATCACGGCCACCAGCAGCTCGGTCTGGCCGATCACGGCGGTGTGCGAGGTCGCCGGCAGCACGGCGAGGCGCGAGGCCGGCAGCGGCTGGCCCATGTCGCCCATGCCACCGCCGCCGAGCAGCCGGAACAGCGCCACCGAATGCTCCAGCGTCGCGACATCGGCGTCGCCGGTGATGATCAGCATCGGGGTCTTCAGCGCCTTGACCTCCGCCTCCCACGCCATCGGCTCCTTCTCCAGCGCGATCAGCTTGCGGACCAGCTCGGGGAAGCCGTCGGGGTTGGCGGCGAGCTTGCGGTACGCCTCGGCGAACACCGGCATGCCGACGAACATCTCCACCGTCATCTGCGGGATGAATTCCCGGAACGCCGGCTGCCAGCCCTGGGCGTCGTAGGCGACCGAGGCGGCGACGAGCTTGTTCACCTTGTCCGGGTGGCGGATCGCCAGCTGCAGCCCGGCGGCGGCGCCCATCGAATAGCCGAACACGTCGGCCTTCCGCAGGCCCACCGCATCCATGAAGGCGGCCACGTCGTCGGCCAGGGCGGGGTAGGTGATCGGCCGGCCGATGTCGGTGGTGCGGCCGTGGCCCTGGAACTCGAGCGCGTAGACCTTGTGGGTCTCGGCCAGCTTCGGGATGATCGCGCCCATCGACGGGATGTTCATATAGGCGCCGTGCAGCACGACCAGCGGGTCGCCGTTGCCGGAGATTTCGTAGTAGACCTGCATGCCGTTGACCTCGACGCGGGCGCCCGCCGGCGGGCTTTCGGCAAAGGCGGGACCGGCGACGAGCAGGGCCGCGGCCATCAGGACGGTGCGGATCATGGGGTTTTCCTCTCCAACGCGTGCGGTTTCGCTGACGCTGTCGATAAGACGAAGCAACCCGCCACCGATCCGACACGGTGCGCGCGAAATTTTGAGAGTCGCATGATGACGATCCGCATCCGCCCGGCACGACGAGAAGACCGGGATACGCTCGGGGCGCTCAAGCTGCGCGCCTCGCTGGCCTGGGGCGACCATGTCGAGGAATTGCGGGCGCTGCCCGAGGCGCGGCAGGTTCCGGCGGAGCACCTGTCCTCGGTGATCGTCGCCGAGCGGGCCGGCAGGATCGTCGGCTTCGCCACCGTGCTGCCGCGCGGCGACGGCGAGGCCGAGCTGGAGGATCTGTTCGTCGACCCCGCATGCTGGCGCTGCGGCGTGGGCACCCGGCTGGTGGCCGAGGCCGAGCGGCGGGCCAAGGCGCTCGGCACCCGTTCGCTGCATGTGATCGCCGGCGAACGGGCGCAGGCCTTCTACGAACGCTGCGGGTTCCGGGCCGTTGGCACGGTCATGACCGACCTCGCCCCCGCCTGCGAGATGCGGAAGGAGCTGGTGCCCGCCTACTCCGCCGGCTTCGGATGGGCCGGCGGCTCGTCCTCCTCGACCACGCGGTGATGGTCGCGGGCGAGATAGGTGTAGACCATCGGCACCACGAACAAGGTGAACAGCGTGCCGATCGACATGCCGGACGCGATCACCAGCCCGATCGAGAAGCGCGCCGCGGCGCCGGCGCCGGTGGCGTAGAGCAGCGGCACCACGCCCAGCACCATCGCCGCCGTGGTCATCAGGATCGGCCGCAGGCGGATCGCCGCCGCCTGCTCGATCGCCTCGCGCCGCGCCAGCCCCTGATCCTCCTGCAGCTTGTTGGCGAACTCCACCATCAGGATGCCGTGCTTGGTGATCAGCCCGACCAGGGTGATCAGCCCGATCTGGGTGTAGATGTTGATGCTGGCCCCGGCGATGTTCAGGCCGAAGCCCGCCAGGATGGCGCCGACATTCAACGCCGCCAGGGCGCCGAAGATCGACAGCGGCACCGACATCATGATGATCAGCGGGTCGCGGAAGCTCTCGAACTGCGCCGCCAGCACCAGGAAGATCACGATCACCGCGAAGGCGAAGGCGATCATCACCGTGTTGCCCTCGGTGATGTACTGCCGCGAGTCGCCTTCATAGTCGTAGGACATGCCGCGCGGCAGGATGCGGTCCGCGGTCTGCTGCAGGAAGGTCAGCGCCTGGCCGAGGGTGACGATCACCGGCGTCGGCACCGCCTGGATGGTCGAGCTGTTGAGCTGGTTGAACTGGGTGTAGGAATTCGCCGTCGCCTGGGTCTTCAGCGTCACCACCGAGGACAGCGGGATCAGGTCGCCGCCGGCGGTGCGGATGAAGTACTTGTTCAGCTCCTCCGGGTTCAGCCGGCTTTCCTGCGCGACCTGCGGGATCACCTTGTAGCTGCGGTTGTCGCGGTCGAACCGGCCGATGTCGTTGCCGCCCAGCATGACGTTCAGCGTGGTGCCGATGTCGTCCATGTTGATGCCCAGCGCCGCCGCCTTGTTGCGGTCGATCTCGACCGACAGCTCCGGCCGGTCGAAAGCCAGGGTGGCGTTGGCGAACAGGAACATGCCGCTCTGCCGCGCCTCGTTGGCGATCTGCTGCGCCATCTCGTAGACCAGCTGGGGCGAGCCCGGGGCCTTGATCACGAACTGCACCGGCGGGCCGCCGCCGGAGCCCGGCAGGGCCGGCGGCGAGGTGGCGAAGCCCTCGACCCCGGCGATGTTGCCGACGATGCCCTGGACCTGGGCCTCGATCTCGGCGCCGCTGCGGGTGCGCTCACCCCAGGGCTTGAAGGTCATGCCGCCGAAGCCGGACGCCAGCGAGCCGGCGCCGTTGACCGCGAAGATCGCGTCGTGCTCCGGCACCGTCTGCAGGTCCTTGATCAGCTTGTCGCTGAACCGGTTCATGTATTCGAGATTGGCGTAGCGCGGGCCCTCGAGGATCATGAACACGAAGCCCTGATCCTCCTTCGGCGCCAGCTCGCTCGGCGTCTTCCAGAACAGGAAGGCCGAGGCGGCAAGCAGCACGACCGCCAGGAACACCGTCACCGGCCGGTAGTTCAGCGAGTTGTGCAGCCGCCGGTGGTACCAGTTCTGCAGCCCGGTGAAGAAGCGGTCGACCACGCGCTGGAACCGGCCGACGCCGGCGCCATGCGGCTTCAGCATCTTGCTGGTCATCATCGGCGACAGGGTCAGCGCGACGATGCCGGAGATGATGACGGCGCCGGCCAGGGTGAAGGCGAATTCGCGGAACAGCGCCCCGGTCAGGCCGGTGGCGAAGCCGATCGGCACATAGACCGCGGCCAGGGTGATGGTCATCGACACCACCGGCCCGGCGATCTCCGCCGCCCCCTTCAGCGCCGCCTGCCTGGGCGTCAGCCCCTCCTCGATATGGCGGTGGATGTTCTCGACCACGACGATGGCGTCGTCGACCACCAGGCCGATCGCCAGCACCATGGCCAGGAGGGTCAGCGTGTTGATCGAGTATCCGAGCGCGTAGAGGCAGAACAGCACGCCGATCAGCGACAGCGGGATGGTGACGACCGGGATGACGACGGCGCGGAACGAGCCGAGGAACAGCAGGATAACGACAACCACGATCGCCACCGCCTCGGGGATGGTCTTGCCGACCTCCCAGATCGAGGATTCGATGAATTCGGTGGCGTCGTAGACGATCTCGCCGCGCATGCCCTCCGGCATCTGGCGCTCGATGTCGACCATCGCCGCGCGCACATTGGCCGCCGTGGTCAGCGGGTTGGCCGCGGGCGTCGGGTTGATGGCGATGAAGATCGCCTCGCGCCCGTTGAAGGTGACGCGGGCGTCGTAGCTCTCGCTGCCCAGCTCGACCCGGGCCACGTCCTTCAGCCGGACGATGTTCGACCCGTCCGACCGCACCACCAGGTCGCCGAAGGCCTCGGCCGTGCGCAAAGTGGTGTCGGTGCGGATGGCGAAGGTGACCAGCTCGCCCTCGGTGCGCCCCGGCGCCGACTGGAAGTTGTTGGCCCGGATCGCCGTCACCACGTCGGCCGCCGTCACCATGCGCGCGGCCAGCCGGATCGGGTCGACCCAGACCCGCATGGCGAAGCTCTTGGCGCCCAGGATCTCGGCCTCGGCCACGCCCTCGGTGGTCGACAGCTGCGGCTGCACCACCCGGGTGATGTATTCGGTCACCTCCTCCGGCGACATCCGGTCGCTGTCCAGCGCGATGTACTGGATCGCGATCTCCTGCCCGGTGCCCTTGACCACCACCGGGTCCTTCGATTCGTCCGGCAGGTCGTTGCGGACCTGCTGCACCTTGGTCAGCACCTCGGTCAGCGCCGCGTCCGGGTTGGCGTTCAGCTTCATGTGCACCGACACGGTGCTGACGCCCTGGACCGAGGAGGAGGTGACGTAGTCCAGCCCTTCCGTGCTGGCCACCGACTGGGCGATCGGGGTGGTGATGAACCCCTGCATCAGGTCGGCGCTGGCCCCCGGATAGGCCGTGGTGATGGTGATCACCGTCTCCTCGGTCTTCGGGAACTGGCGCACCGGCAGGGTGGCCAAACCCTGCAGGCCGAGCAGCAGGATCAGCAGGCTGACCACCGAGGCCAGCACCGGCCGGCGGATGAAGATCGAGGTGAAGTTCACGGCGTTTCCCCCTTCCCGGCCGGGCCTAGGACCCGGCCTGCGGCGGACGCGTGGGGTCGACCGAGTTGTCGATCACCACCGGGAAGCCGTTCTGCAGCTTGAGCTGGCCGGAGGTGACGACCTGGTCGCCCGCCTTCACCCCCTCGACGATCTCGGCGATGTTGCCCTGGCGCTTGCCGACCCGGACGAAGATCTGCTCGACCATCAGCTGCGGCCCGGCCGGCGGCTGGCTCCCGCCCTTGCCGGCATCGCCGGAGGCGGCCGGCTTCTCCGCCGGTTGCTGCTGGCCGGCCTCGGCCTGCTTCTCGCGGATCACGAAGACGGTGTCGCCATAGAGGCTGAAGGTGATCGCGGTCTGCGGCACGGTCACGACGTTCGGCCGCTCCGGCAGGATCAGCCGGACATTGGCGAAGAAGCCGGGGCGCAGCTTGAGGTCGGGATTGTCGATGGTGGCCCGCACCTTGACCATGCGGCTGGCCGAGTCGACCACCGGCTCGATGCCGCTGACCTCGCCGCGGAACACCTCGTCCGGGAAGGCGTCGGCCCGCACCTCCACCTTCTGGCCGTGGCTGATGCGGCTGAACGCCTGCTCCGGCAGGGTGAAGTCGGCATAGACCTGGTCCAGGCGCTGCAGCGTCACCAGCGCATCGCCGGGGGCGACGTAGCGGCCGATGTCGATCTTGCGGATGCCGACGATGCCGGCGAAGGGCGCCATCACCGCCTTCTTGTCGATCGTCGCCTGGGCACGGGCGATTTGCGCCTGGGCCTTCAACAGCTCGGCATTGGCGGAGTCGAGGTCGGCCTGCGGGGCATTGCCGCGCGACCGCAGCGACGACACCCGGTCCAGGACCCGCTTCGCCAGGTCCATCGCGGCCTGGTACAGCCGCACATCCGCCTGGTCGATCGAATCGTCCAGCTGCACCAGCCGCTGCCCGGCGCTGACCGTGTCGTTCGGCTTGAAGTCGATCGACTTGACCGTGCCCGCGACCTCGGAGGCGAGTTCGATGCCCTCGACCGCGGAGACGCTGCCGATGCCCTCGAGGTAGTCGGTCCAGGTCTTCGCCTCGGCCTTGGTGGCGGAGATCGCCACCGGCGGCATCTGCTGGCCGGCAAAGAACGCCGCCACGCCCTGGTCGCGCATCACGTTCATGCCGACAAGCGCGCCGACGACGACGATCAGGCCGATCCCGACCAGAAAGAAGCGGAGAATCATGGGGGAACCGTCTCCCTGGCCGCAGCAGATCGTTGCCGGGCCGCGCTGTGAATCGAGAGGCGCGCCACCATACACCAGACTGTTACAGTTGACATGATCGGAAACATACATGCGTGTACGTCATATGTAACCGACCCCTCCATGCGCCGCTCGCAACCCGCCGGCGGGGGCCACCATCGCCCTTCGCATTGCCCCGTTCACCGACTAAGGTGCGGCTGGGACTGGACGGGACCCGCGTCATGCAAGTCTATCTGCCGATCGCCGAGGTCTCGGTGAACGCCCTGCTGATTCTCGGCATGGGTGGTCTCGTCGGGTTCCTGTCCGGCCTGTTCGGCGTCGGCGGCGGCTTCCTGATGACGCCGCTCTTGATCTTCATCGGCATCCCGCCCGCGGTCGCGGTCGGCACCCAGGCCAACCAGCTGGTCGCGGCCAGCGTCTCCGGCATGCTGGCGCATCTGCGGCGCGGCAATGTCGACCTGAAGATGGGGCTGGTGCTGCTGGCCGGCAGCGTGATCGGCAGCGTGCTGGGGGTGCGGCTGTTCAGCCTGCTGCAGCTGCTGGGCCAGATCGACCTCGCCATCAACCTGTTCTACCTGCTGTTCCTGGGCACGGTCGGCGCGCTGATGCTGGTCGAGAGCCTGCGGTCGATGCTGCGCCGCCGCCGATCGCCCGGGCAGCGGCGCAAGCTGCACAAGCACGGCTGGTTCCACGGCCTGCCGTTCAAGACTCGGTTCCCGAAGTCGCGGCTGTACATCAGCGCCCTGGCGCCGATCGCGATCGGCGCGCTAGGCGGCTTCCTGACCGCGATCATGGGCATCGGCGGCGGCTTCATCCTGGTGCCGGCGATGATCTACCTGCTGGGCATGCCGGCCTCGCTGGTGGCCGGCACCTCGCTGTTCCAGATCATCTTCACCACCGCCCTGGTCTGCTTCCTGCAGGCCTTCCAGAACCAGACGGTCGACGTGCTGCTGGCCCTGCTGCTGCTGGCCGGCGGCGTGATCGGCGCCCAGTTCGGCACCCATGCCAGCGGCCGGCTGCGCGGCGACCAGGCCCGCGCCCTCTTGGCCACGCTGGTGCTGATCATCTGCATCAAGGTCGGCTTCGACCTGATCGGCACGCCCGCCGACCTGTTCACCGTCGCCATGCGCCGGGGGGGCTGAGCCGTGCCGCGCCTCCTCTTGGCCGTCGCCATCTGGGCCGCGGCGCTGACCTTCTGCCGACCCGGCGCCGCCCAGGACCTGGTGGCCGACCTGTCCGACCACGTCATTGCCATCAACACCGGCTTCACCGGCACCAAGGTCCTGCTGTTCGGCGCCACCGAGGGCGAGGGCGACGTGGCGGTGGTGGTGCGCGGCCCGGCCGACCGGGCCACGGTGCGCGAGAAGGACCGCGTCGCCGGGGTCTGGCTGAACCATGCCAGCATGAAGTTCAACGGGGTGCCCGGCTTCTACGCCGTGGCCTCGAGCAAGCCCTTGGAGCAGCTGGCGCCGCCGCCGGTGCTGGAGCGCGCCGGCATCGGCCTGAAATACCTGCAGCTGGCGGTGAGCGACGACGACCGCGAGGCCGGGCCCGAAACCATTGCCGCCTTCCGCGACGCGCTGATCCGCGGCCTGCAGCGCGGCGGCCTCTACGTCGTCGAGACCGGCCAGATCAGCTTCCTCGGCGGCCGGCTGTTCCGGACCCGGATCGAGTTCCCGGCCAATGTCCCGACCGGCCAGTACCAGGTCGAGACCTATCTGTTCCGCGGCGGCCAGGTGGTCGACGCCCAGACCACGCCGCTGATCGTCGGCAAGGTCGGGATGGGCGCCGAGATCTACGAGTTCGCGCAGAGCGAGCCGGCGCTGTACGGGCTGGCCGCCATCATCGTCGCCGTCGCCTCCGGCTGGCTGGCGAGCGTCGTCTTCCGCCGCGCCTGATCCCTTCCCATCTGTTGAGGGTGCCATGACCGACAACGCCCCAGAGACCCCCAAACAGGAGCTGCCGCGCATCTTCCTCGTCGTCGTCGACGACACCGAGGAGTGGCGGGCGGCGCTGCGCTATGCCTGCCGCCGGGCCCAGCACACCGGCGGCCGGGTGGCGCTGCTGCACGTCATCAGCCCCAGCGAGATCCAGCATTGGGGCGCGATCGAGGACGTGCTGCGCGAGGAGGCCCGGCACGAGGCCGAGCAGCGGCTGCAGCGGGTGGCGCGCGAGGTCAACCAGCTGACCGGCACCATCCCGATCCTGCATATCCGTGAAGGTGCCGCCCGCGACGAGCTGATGGCCCTGATCGCCGAGGAGCCGTCGATCTCGGTGCTGGTGCTGGGCGCCGACACCGCCTCCTCCGCCGGCCCCGGCCCGCTGATCCAGTACCTGACCAGCAGCCGCGCCATCGGCAAGCTGCGAATCCCGCTGACCATCGTGCCGGGCCATCTGACGACCGACGCGATCGACGCCCTGAGCTGACGCGCGCCTCTTCCGCATGGCCGGCGGCTTGACGGCGCCATCCCGCGGTGGCATCCGAGCGTGACGGGTGCCGGCAGGCCCTGCCTTCGATGAATCGAGACATGGACGAGCCAGACAGTCGTCCCGACCGGGACGAATCACAGGGGCGACCCGACCGGATCGCCCCGCCAGGGAACGGACGGCCCAGCGCCGCGCCGGCCGAAGGGCCCCGCTAGACACCGCGGCCCCCGGCCCGGCGATGCGCCGGCCCGCAGGGGACAGACCGCGATGCTGCGCATCTATACGCTTTCGAACGCCCGTTTCGTCACGGTCGACCCGGCGAAGGGTGCCGCCTTCCCGCCGGACATGGTCTGGATCGACCTGTTCAACCCGACCGCCGAGGAGGAGCGGCTGGCCGAAGGGCAGCTCGGCCTGTTCCTGCCGACCCGCGAGGAGATGCAGGAGATCGAGGCGTCGAGCCGGCTGTACCAGGAGGATGGCGGCATGTTCATGACCGCCAGCGTGCTCTACGCCACCGAGACCGACGCGCCCGGCACCGCCCCGATCACCTTCGTGCTGAAGGGGCAGACGCTGATCACCATCCGCTATGCCGAGCCGAAATCCCTGGCCGGCTTCATCGCCCATGCCGAACGCCAGCCGATGCTGTGCCCCTCCGGCTCGGCCACGCTGATCGGCCTGCTCGAGGCCATCGTCGACCGCACCGCCGACATCCTGGAGCGGGTGGCGGGCGAGGTCGACGTCCTGTCGCAGCGGATCTTCAAGGTGCATGAGGCGGTGCACAAGCGCACCACCAATGAGGAGCTGGAGGCCAATCTCAAGCAGATCGGCCGCAGCCAGAACCTGGTGTCGAAGGCACGCGAGAGCCTGGTCAGCCTGGCCCGGCTGCTGAGCTTCCTGGCGGTCGGCGACGCCACCAAGGACAAGGTGTTCCGCACCCATCTGAAGAGCCTGAGCCGGGACGTGGCGTCGCTGACCGACCACGCCACCTATATCGGCAACAACATCACCTTCCTGCTCGACGCCTCGATGGGGATGATCAACATCGAGCAGAACGCGATCATCAAGATCTTCTCGGTCGCCGCCGTGGTGTTCCTGCCGCCGACCCTGGTGGCCAGCATCTACGGCATGAACTTCGAGGTGATGCCGGAGCTGAAATGGGTGGCCGGCTATCCCTGGGCCCTCGGCCTGATGGTCCTGTCCGCCGTGCTGCCCTATTTCTGGTTCAAGCGGAAGGGGTGGCTGTAGAAAGGCTGGAACGGCCTGAGGATATACGGGAGGCGTTCATGCCCGAGACCCGCGTCTTGAAGCTGTTCAGAACGGGCGCCGGCCAGATCGTCCGGTTGCCCGCGGACTTCCGATTCGACGGCGACACGGTTTACGCATCCCGCGATCCCCGCACGGGCGATGTAACTCTGTCCAGTCGGCCAGATGCCGATAGCTGGGGAGAGTTCTTCAAGCTGATGCGCTCGATCGACGTGCCCGACGATTTCCTAACCGAGCGTCCCATGAATGTTCTGCCGCGGGATGAAACCTTCTCAGAATAGCCTGAGCCTGCTTCTTCCTTGCCCCCTCCCGCGGAGGCTGTCGGATTCACACATTTTTGAAGTGAGCTTTTTTAGTCCCCCCTCCCGCAAGGGGAGGGGGACTAAAAAGAGGCGATGTGTGAATGTCTCAGCCCGCGAGGGAGGGGACTCGTTGAGCCGATGATCGAGCTGCGCCATCTCCGCTACTTCGTCGCCGTGGCCGAGGAGGGGCACGTCACCCGGGCGGCGGAGCGGCTGGGCATGCAGCAGCCGCCGCTGAGCCAGCAGATCAAGGCGTTGGAGCAGGCGCTGGGCGTCCCCCTGCTGCACCGGCTGCCGCGCGGCGTGCGGCCGACCGAGAGCGGCCTGGTGCTGCTGGCCGAGGCCCGCGCCATCCTGGCCCAGCTCGACCGTACGCTGGAGACGGTGCGGCGCACCGGGCGCGGCGAGCAGGGGCGGATCGCGGTCGGCTTCACCAGCTCCGCCGCCTTCCACCCATTCGTCTCCGCCGCCATCCGCGGCTTCCGCGAGGCCGCGCCGCAGGTCGAGATCGCGATGGAGGAGGGCAGCACTGGCGAGCTGGTCGAGGCGCTGCGGCTGGGCCGGCTGGACGCCGCCTTCATCCGCTCGCCGGTCGGCGACGCCGCCGGCCTCACGGTCGAGCCGCTGCTGGACGAGCCGATGGTCGCGGTCGTGCCGGCCGGCCATGCGCTGGCCGCCGGGCCGGCCCCGATCCCGCTGGCCGCTCTGGCCGAGCAGCCCTTCGTGCTGTACCGCCGCCCGAGCGGGCCGGGCCTCTATGATTCGATCATCGCCGCCTGCCGCGCCGCCGGCTTCAGCCCGCGCATCGTGCAGGAGGCGCCGCGGCTGGTGTCGACGCTGAGCCTGGTCGAGGCCGGGCTCGGTGTGTCGATCGTCCCGGCCTCGATGGCCCGGCTGGACACCGGCGGCGTCGCCACCCTGCGCCTGGCCACGCCCCTGGTGGCGCCGCTGCACCTGGCCCGCCGCGACGCCGAGCCGCTTGGCGCGACCCGGCGCTTCGTCGAGCATGTCCGGCGGATGGCCGAGGCTTAACGCGAGAAGCGCTTGGCCCCGGCCACGCAGAGGACCACCGCTGCGGCGCAGCCGACCAAGCCCCAGCCGACCGGCTCGTGCAGCAGGGTCGCGGCCAGGGCCAGGCCGAAGAAGGGCTGCAGCAGCTGCAGCTGGCTGACCGCGGCGATGCCGCCGAGCGCCAGGCCGCGATACCAGAAGATGAAGCCGATCAGCATGCTGAACAGCGAGACATAGGCCAGCGCCACGAGCGCCGGCCAGCCGACCGCGGCCCAGGAGGAAGGCCAGGTCAGCAGCGACGCCGGCAGCGACAGCGGCAGCGACAGCAGCAGCGCCCAGGAGATCACCTGCCAGCCGCCGAGCCGGCGCGACAGCCGGGCGCCTTCGGCATAACCCAGGCCGCAGGCCAGGATCGCCGCCAGCATCAGCCCGTCGCCGAGCAGCGAAACCTCGCCCCCCTGGCGCAGCGCATAGCCGCCGACGATGACGGCGCCGAGCACCGAGAACGCCCAGAAGGCCGGGCGCGGCCGTTCGCCGCCGCGCAGCACGCCGAACACCGCCGTGGCGATCGGCAGCAGGCCGACGAAGACGATGGCGTGGGCCGAGGTGACATAGCGCAGCGCCAGCGCGGTCAGCAGCGGGAAGCCGACGACGACGCCGAGCGCCACCACGACCAGCGGCCCGATGTCCGACCGCTCCGGCCGCCGCGGCCGCAGCGCCAGCAGCATCGTGGCGCCGAGCAGCCCGGCGATCGCCGCCCGCGCCAGGGTCAGGAACAGCGGGTCGAGGTCGAGCACCGCCACCCGGGTCGCCGGCAGCGAGCCGCTGAAGATGAGCATGCCGAGCAGGCCGTTGATCCAGCCCGCCGCCGCCTCGTTCGAAGGTTCCATGATCGTTCGTGTCGCTTCCATGCCGCCGACCATGACGGCCGGCGACGGCGCCGGCCAGAGATGGTAGAGTACAGTTTCGCCAAACTGTCCTGGTCCGGAGCCCGGTACGGATGCTCGATCTGGTTCCCGCGCCGCGAGACGGCGCCACGCTTGTTTCGACCGTGATGGACTCGATCCGCCAACGGATCGAGAGTCGTGCCTTGGCGCCGGGCGCCAAGGTACCGTCGATTCGCCGCCTGGCCGAGGCGCTGGGCGTGTCGAAATCAACCGTGGTCGAGGCCTATGACCGGCTGGCGGCGGAGGGGGCGATCGCCGCCCGCCCCGGCTCCGGCTTCTACGTCGCCCGGCGGGCGCAGCCTTTGACCCTGGCCGAGCCCGGCCGACGGCTGGACCGGACCATCGACCCGCTGTGGATCGCCCGCCAGGCGCTGGAGGATACCGACGGTCCGACGCTGAAGCCGGGCTGCGGCTGGCTGCCGGCCGACTGGATGCCCGATCCGGCGATCCGGCGGGCCCTGCGCGGCCTCGCCCGGTCGGAGGGCGCTGGCCTGGTCGACTATGATTCGCCGCTCGGCTTCGCCCCCCTTCGCCGCCACCTGGCCGGACGGCTGGCGGAGCGCGGCATCGCCGCCGAGGCCGGGCAGATCCTGCTGGCCGATGGCGGCACCCAGGCGATCGACCTGATCGGCCGGTTCCTGCTGGAGCCGGGCGACACGGTGCTGGTCGACGACCCCTGCTACTTCAACTTCCTCGGCGTGCTGCGCGCCCACCGCGCCCGGGTGATCGGCGTGCCGCGCACCCCGGCCGGCCCCGACCTGGACGCCTTCGCCCGCGCCGCGGCGGAGCACCGGCCGAAGCTCTACGTCACCAACGCCGCCCTGCACAACCCAACCGGCGCCAGCCTGGCGCCACAGGTTGCCCACCGGCTGCTGATGCTGGCCGAGACGCATGACCTGGTAGTGGTCGAGGACGACATCTTCGCCGATTTCGAGACTGAGCCGTCGCCACGGCTGGCCGCGCTGGACGGGCTGCAGCGGGTGATCCATATCGGCAGCTTCTCCAAGACCCTGTCGGCCGCGGTGCGCTGCGGCTTCATCGCCGCCCGGCCGGACTGGATCGAGGGGCTGACCGACCTGAAGCTCGCCACCAGCTTCTCCAACGGCGCCCTGGCAGCGCGGCTGGTGCACCGGCTGCTGACCGACGGCAGCTACCGCCGCCATGTCGAGGGGCTGCGCGGCCGGCTGGCGCGGGCGATGGGCGAGACCGCGCGGCGGCTCAGTGCCCTCGGCCTGGTGCCCTGGGTCGAGCCGCGCGGCGGCATGTTCCTGTGGGCGGCCCTGCCCGACGGCCTCGATTCGGCCGAGGTGGCGCGCCGCGCCTTGGCCCGCGACGTGGTGCTGGCGCCGGGCGACGTGTTCAGCCCGTCCCGCAGCGCCGGCCGCTACCTGCGCTTCAACGCCGCCCAATCCGCCAATCCGCGCATCTTCGCGGTGCTGGAGGAGGCGATGCGGGGGTAAGACAGGCAACGCAAAAGTGCGAGGCCTGCCACCCCAACAAAAAGGGCGCCCCGGTCGGGACGCCCTTCTGTCTTCAGAACCAAGCCGGCAATCAGGCCAACTCGGGTTCCTTGGCCGCGTCGTCGGACGAGACCGGGGCGGTCGGGTTCTCGATGTACTCGAACGCCAAATTCTCGCCATCCGCCGCCACGTCGACCCGGACCTGGCCGCCCTTGACCAGCTTGCCGAACAGCAGCTCGTTGGCCAGCGGCTTCTTGATGTGCTCCTGGATCACCCGGGCCATCGGCCGGGCGCCGTAGAGCTCGTCATAGCCGCGCTTGACCAGCCACTGCCGAGCCGCCGAGGACAGCTCGATCGTCACGTGCCGGTCGGCCAGCTGGGTCTCGAGCTGGATCACGAACTTGTCGACCACCTGGGCCACGATCTCCGGCGTCAGATGGCCGAAGGCGATGGTGGCGTCCAGCCGGTTGCGGAACTCCGGCGTGAACATCCGGTTGATCGCCTCCGTGCCCGCATCGTCCTTGCGGCTGGCGCCGAAGCCGATCGACTGCTTGGTCAGCTCGGTGGCGCCGGCATTGGTGGTCATGATCAGGATGACGTTGCGGAAATCGACCGACTTGCCGTTGTGGTCGGTCAGCTTCCCGTGATCCATGATCTGCAGCAAGATGTTGAACACATCCGGATGCGCCTTCTCGATCTCGTCCAGCAGCAGCACGCAATGCGGGTGCTGGTCGACCGAATCGGTCATCAGCCCGCCCTGGTCGAAGCCGACATAGCCCGGCGGGGCGCCGATCAGCCGGCTGATCGAGTGCCGCTCCATGTATTCCGACATGTCGAAGCGGACCAGCTCGATGCCGAGCAGCTTCGACAGCTGGCGCGCCACCTCGGTCTTGCCGACGCCCGTCGGGCCGGAGAACAGATAGTTGCCGATCGGCTTCTCCGGCTCGCGCAGGCCGGCGCGGGCCAGCTTGATCGCCGCCGACAGCGCGTCGATCGCCGGGTCCTGGCCGAACACCAGCGTCTTCAGGTCACGATCCAGGGTCTGCAGCAGCGCCTTGTCGTCGCGGCTGACGCTCTTCGGCGGGATCCGGGCGATCTTCGCCACCACCGCCTCGACGTCGCGCAGGCCGATGGTCTTCTTCCGGCGCGACGGCGGCAGCAGCATCTGGGCGGCACCGGCCTCGTCGATCACGTCGATAGCCTTGTCCGGCAGCTTGCGGTCGCCGATGTAGCGGGCCGACAGCTCCACCGCGGTGCGGATCGCATCCGCGGTGTAGCGCACCTGGTGGTGCTTCTCGTAGTAGGTCTTCAGCCCCTGCAGGATCTTGATCGTGTCCTCGACCGACGGCTCGTTGACGTCGATCTTCTGGAACCGGCGCACCAGGGCGCGGTCCTTCTCGAAGTAGTTCCGGTATTCCTTGTAGGTGGTCGAGCCGATGCATTTCAGCGCGCCCGAGGCCAGGGCCGGCTTCAGCAGGTTGGAGGCGTCCATCGCCCCGCCGGAGGTGGCGCCGGCGCCGATCACGGTGTGGATCTCGTCGATGAACAGCACCGCGCCGGGCAGGTTCTCCAGCTCCGACATCACCGCCTTCAGCCGCTCCTCGAAATCGCCGCGATAGCGGGTGCCGGCCAGCAGCGCGCCCATGTCGAGGGCGAAGATGGTGGCGTCGGCCAAGACCGGCGGCACCTCGCCGTCGACAATGCGGCGGGCCAGCCCCTCGGCGATCGCGGTCTTGCCGACCCCGGGGTCGCCGACATAGAGCGGGTTGTTCTTCGAGCGGCGGCAGAGGATCTGGATCGTCCGCTCGATCTCCGCCTCGCGGCCGATCAGCGGGTCGATCTTGCCCTTCGACGCCTTCTCGTTGAGGTTGACGCAATAGGTCCTGAGCGCCTCCGAGCCCTTCTTCACGACCTTCTCCGCCTGCGCATCCTCGTCGGCGCCCGAGACCGGACGCGATTCCCCCGGCCCGCCAGCGGGCCGCGCCCCACCAGAGGCGCCGGCCTTGGCGATGCCGTGGCTGATGTAGTTCACGGCGTCGAAGCGGGACATGTCCTGCTCCTGCAGGAAATACACCGCGTGGCTCTCACGCTCGGAGAACAGGGCGACCAGGACGTTGGCGCCGGTCACCTCCTCCCGCCCCGAGGACTGGACGTGGATCGCGGCGCGCTGCAGCACGCGCTGGAAGCCGGCGGTCGGCTTCGCGTCCTCGATCCCGTCGATCTTCAGGGTTGCGAGCTCGGTGTCGATATAGCCGACGAGGTCGCGGCGCAGCTTTTCGAGATTGACGCCGCAGGCGCGCATCACCGCGACGGCGTCCTGGTCCTCGGACAGCGCCAGCAGCAGGTGCTCGAGCGTGGCGTATTCGTGCCGTCGCTCATTGGCGAAAGCGAGGGCCCTGTGCAGCGTCTGCTCCAGATTCCGCGAGAGCATCGGTCGTCCCCATGCCGGAGGGCCCGCCAGACCTCTGGTCAGGCCTTCTCAAGAATACATTGTAGAGGATGCTGATTGCGGCGCGCGAAGTCCATCACCTGCGCCACCTTCGTCTCCGCCACCTCGTAGGTGAAAACGCCGCAGACGCCCACACCCCGACGGTGAACATGGAGCATGATGGTGGTGGCTTCCTCGCGGCTCTTCGCGAAGAAGCGTTCCAGGACATGGACGACGAACTCCATCGGCGTGTAATCGTCGTTCAGCATCAGGACCTTGTACATGGACGGCTTCTTCGTCCGCGTCCTGGTCTGAACGACAACCCCCGTGCCGGCGTCGTTGCCGCCTCCTCGATCATCCTTCCGTTCGGTGTCGCTCATGGATATGGGATGCGTGCTGCCGGTTTTGAACCCGACCATGATGATAGTGCCGCGCGGCCCGGAGTTGTAGGCCCGCGATGCGGAAAGAGTGCGGATGGCTGAAATGCGAACGGCCCCCGGGGCCCGGGGG
>NZ_JASATH010000055.1:0-40591 GCF_038440215.1 Inquilinus sp. OTU3971
GGGCCGGCGCGCCGCCCCCACGCGGCCCCGGGTGAGGGGATTTCGTCGAGGCCGGGACCCGCCCTCACCCGGTCTCGCTGCGCGAGCCCGACCTCTCCCGCGTCCAGCGGGAGAGGCAATGCGAAGATGCTCAGCATCCAGGCCTCGGCGCCCGGCCGTCCCGGCGGCGCATCTGTTCCCAAGGGAACAGCCGGGGGCGCCGGATTTCATCTGTAACGATTTCGACCGGTTCTGAAATCCGCAATTAACGCGGCTGACGACACTTGGCTCCTGCAGCCGGTGGTTCACACCGGCCCGGATCGGGGGCCACCCGGTCCGGCGACATCAGCACGAGCCGACCGGCGGGCCACTGCCGGACAGGCATCACCACGACCCGTCTGTTCCGTCACAGGAGCGCCCGTCCCCACGGGCCTCTCCTGCGAGAGGGGAGAACCATGTCCGAACTCGCTTTCACCCGGAAGACCTCGATGGAGCGGCCGCACCCGGCCCTGATCGTCGGCAGCCGCCAGGCCGCACCGCAACGGCCGATGCCGAACCTCGCCTCGGTCGACCTGAACCTCCTGGTGGCGCTGGAAGCGCTGCTGCAATTCCGCAACGTCACCCATGCCGCCCAGCATGTCGGCCAGAGCCAGCCGGCGATGAGCCGGGCGCTGGCCAGGCTGCGCGGCATGTTCAACGACGAGATCCTGGTCCGCACCTCGACCGGCCTGGCGCCGACGCCGCGCGGCGAGCGCCTCGCCGCAGCGCTGCCGTCGGTGCTGGACTCGATCCGCGAGATGGTGACGACCCGCAGCTTCGCCCCAGGCGAATGGCGGTCGAAGGCGACGATGGCGATGCCCGACCACCAGGCGCTGGTGCTGCTGCCGCGCCTGCTGCCGCGGCTGCGCGAGCGTGCACCCCTGCTCGACGTCGTCACCGATCCGCTCCTGGCCGGCGCGCTGCGGCGGCTGGAGCTGGGCGAGATCGACCTCGCCGTCGGGCAGATCGGCGACACCCCGCCCGGCTATTTCCGGCGCAGCCTGTACTCCGACCGGTTCGCCTGCCTGCTGCGACAGGACCACCCGGCGCTGGCGCAGGAGTGGACGATCGAGCGCTTCTCGACCCTGCGCCATGCCGTGATCGCCTCGGGCTCCGAGGACGGCTTCGGCCAGGTCTATGACGGGCTGGCCAAGCTGGACCTGCCGGACCGCGACCCGATGCTGGTGCCCAACATGCTGACGGCGCCGGCGATGATCGCGGAAACCGACCTGGTGCTGACCGTGCCGCACCGCGTCGCCACCCGCATCGCCGCCATGATGCCGCTGGCAGTGGTCGAGCCGCCGCTGGAGTTGCCGCCCTACGAGGTCGCGCTGATCTGGCACGAGCGGCGCCACCGCGATCCGGACCACAGCTGGCTGCGCGGCGAGATCGCCGCGGCGGCGCTGGCGGCGGTCCAGGGCAGCCACCAGCCCGCCGAGGCATCCTGACTCGCTCTGCAGATCATGCCGGGCCGGGACGACCGGCCCGGCCGCCTCAGACGTGCTCGCTGTCCGCGGGCGCCAGGCACGAGGACAGGCTTTCCGCCAGCAGCCGCGACCGCAGCGGCTTGCGGAGGACCTTGAGGATCCCGGCCGCCTCGATCTCGGCGGCATCGAGGCCGCCGAAATGGCCGGTCATCATCAGGATCGGCAGGCCGGGGCGAAGGCGATGCAGCTCGGCGGCCAGCTCGATCCCGGTCACCTCCGGCATCAGCGCGTCGGTCAGGACCAGGTCGAAGCGGTCGGGATCGGCGCGGAAGGCGGCCAGGGCGGCGGCGCTGCTGTCGAAGCCGACCGGCTCGTAGCGCAGGGCGGCCAGCATCTCCTCCAGCAGCAGCACCAGCGGCGTCTCGTCGTCGACCACGAGGATGGTCTCGCCGCGCCCCCACAAGGCCGAGGCCTCGGCGATCTCCTCCTCATCCACCACCGGCTCCTCGGTCAGGGGCAGGTAGGCCTCGAAGGTGCTGCCGGCGCCGGGCCTGCTCTCGACATTCATGGCGCCGCCCTGCCCGGTGACGATGCCGTACACCGTCGGCAGGCCGAGGCCGGTGCCACTGCCCACCGCCTTGGTGGTGAAGAAGGGCTCGAAGATCCGCTTCATCACGGCCGCGTCGATGCCGTGGCCGGAATCGGTCACGCTGAGGCGCACATAGTCGCCGGCCCCCAGGGGCCCGTGCGACAGCACCGCGTCCGATGGCATGCGGGCCAGGTCGAGGCCGATCTCGATCCGGCCTTGCCCGGCCATGGCGTGCGACGCGTTGGTGCACAGATTCATGACGATCTGCTGCAGCTCGGTGACGTCGCCGAGGATCGCTGCGTCCCCGGCCGAGAACCTTCGATGGAGGGCGATCGACGGCGGCAGGGAGGCGCGCAGCAGCTCCAGCGCCTCGGCGACCACGGGCTCTGGGTGGATGGCGCGATAGCGGCGTTCGCGGCGGCGGCTGAAGGCCAGGATCTGGTCGATCACCGACTGCGCCCGCGTCCCTGCGGTCATGATCTGCTTGACATATTGCTGGGTCGAGCCGGTGCGCGTCAGCGTCGACAAGGCCAGCTCGCCATAGCCGAGGATCGCGCCCAGGATGTTGTTGAACTCATGGGCGATGCCGCCGGCCAGGGCGCCGAGCGATTCGAGCCGCTGCGACTGGGCCAGCTGGGTCTGCAGCGCCTCGCGCTGGACCTCGCTGCGCTCGCGCTCGATCGCGTTGGCGAAGCTTTCGGCAGCGGTGCGCAGCAGGGCGACATCGCCGATGGACCAGCGCTTCTCGGCCGTCACGCCCTCGAACATCAGCACGCCCGAGCGGTGGCCGGCCTTGCCCAGGGGGATGGACAGCCAGGAGCGCAGGCCCAGCAGCGCCAGGCGGTCCTTGATCGGACCGTCCGGCAGCGCGACGACGGACGGGACATGGATCGTCCCGTCATCGGTCCCGGCCGAGATCGGCCAGTCATTCGCCAGGTCGAGCAGCATCCGGCCGGTGTCGGCCGTGTTCGGCACCTGGGCCTGCGACCACGAGTACTCGCGAGGCGCGGTGTCCAAGCCCCAGACGAAGATATGGGCCCGGTCGAACAGCATCTGCTCGGCCAGCCGCGCCAGACCCTGTTCGATGCCGTCGTCGAGGCTGGTCCGGGGCAGGTTGATGAAGTCGGTCGAGATCGTGGCGATCAGGTTTTCCAGGGCGAGGCGCTTCTCCAGCGCCCTCGCATTGGCCCGCAGCCGCAGGAACAGGTAGCAGACATAGGCCCCCAGGCCGACCGCCACGGCATAGAGCAGGAGGCGGAAATACAGGGCCCGCGTCGCGGCCCGGCCATAGGCGGAGAAATAGGCCTGCTTGATCTCCTGAGCCTGCGCCACGATCGGCGCGGCCTGCAGGCGGAGGACGAGACCATCCACGATCGGCAGGGTGGCGAGGATCAGATGCCCATGCGTGACCAGGGCGTCGACACCCGGGGCCGCGGCGGCCGGGACGTCCAGGCTGCGCAGCCGGTCGAGCGCGGCCGACAGCTCGGCCGCCATCTCGCTCCTGGGGTCGGCGGCGAACAGCAGCATGGCGCTGGCCAGGCTGCCGATCTCGGACCCCAGGGCGGTCTGCCGCAGACCCTCCGCCTGATCGAGCTGCCGGGCCGTGTGGTTGAAGAAGCTGAGCGAGTTCTGCAGCATCGCGTTGCTGGATTTGAAGTCGTCGACCAGCCCCTCCTGGCCGTCGACCCCCGCGGTCAGCTGCGCCACGTCCTGGTCGATGGCGGTGCGCGCGTCGCCGTCGGCGATGTCCCCGGCGGTCTTCAGGCTGGTCGCCGCCTGCCGCAGCGCCGCCACGGACTGCACCAGGGGGTCGTAGGTGCGCAGCAGCCCGGTGCGGGACCGCAGCACGTCGCGCTGCAGCGCCGCGTTGTTGAGGTCGATCGAACGCAGCGCGTCCAGCGTGCGTTCATGCTGCGCCGAATCGGGCGTGGCGCCGTGGACCAGCAGATAGGTCAGCGCCAGCAGCAGGGCCAGCAGCGCGGCGCCCAGCGTTCTCATCGGGCCTCGGCGGCGGTGATCTGCGACAGCGGCCTGCCCTCGTATTCGCCGGTCAGCGTGCCCAGGAACTGGATGATCAGGTCGCGGTCCTCCTGCGGCATGGTGCGGCCGAGCTGGGCCTGGGCCATGATCGCCACGGCCGCATCGAGCGTGTCAGCGCTGCCGTCGTGGAAATAGGGCGCCGTCAGCGCGACGTTGCGCAGGCTGGGCACGCGGAACACCCGGCGGTCCGCCTCGCGGCCGGTGATGGCGAAGCGGCCCTGATCCGCGATGTCGTCATCCGACCGGCCCGAAAACGGGTCGGAGAAGATGCCGAATTTCTGGAACAGGTTGCCGCCGACGTTCCGGCCCTGGTGGCAGGCGATGCAGCCATAGGCCTTGAACAGCTCGTAGCCGCGCTTCTCGTCCGCCGTGATCGCCGTGGCGTCGCCGCGCAGGTAGCGGTCGAACCGGGCGTTGGGCGTCGACAGCGACCGCTGGAAGGTGGCGAGCGCATCGAGCACGGAGTCGCGGTTGGGACCGTCGCCATAGGCCGATTCGAAGGCGCTGCGATAGCCGGAATCCTTGTTCAGCTTCGCCAGCACGTCGGGCCAGCGGGCATTCATCAGCCGGGGTTCCAGCAGCACCGCCTCGTTATGCGCCTCCAGCACCCGGTGGTTGCCGCGCCAGTTCAGGCGGAAATCGCCGGAGACGTTGAACACGGTCGGCGTGTTGAACGGCTCCAGCTCCCCGTTGGCGCCCGTGGAATGGGCGAGGCCGTCGGCCCCGCCGCGATTGAATTCGTGACAGGAGGCGCAGGAACGGACATCGCCGCCGGACAGCCGGACGTCCGAGAACAGCGCCTTGCCCAGCGCGACCTTCGCCGGGTCCAGGGTCCGGTCCGGTTCGATCGGCGAGATCGGCTCCTCCCGGGCGGGGTCGACGCCCTGCCCCAACGCCGCGCCGAACACCAGGACCGCGAGCCCGGCGGCCATACCCCAGGCCAACGCCCGCGAGACGGCGCGCATCACAGCGACTCCACGGCGGGGGCGAAGACGTAGCCGATGCCACGCTCGGTCTTGATCAGGGCCGGGTCGCTGGGATTGGCCTCGAGCTTGCGGCGCAGGCGCAGGACCAGCACGTCGACGCTGCGGTCGAACACCTCGGCGTCGTGCACCCGGCTGGTGACCAGCAGCTGCTCCCGGGTCATCACCCGCTGCGGCGACCGGACGAAGGCGGTCAGTAGATTGAACTCGCCGGAGGTGAGGCTGATCTCGGCGCCGGCCGGGGACGTCAGGCGCCGCCGGGCGACATCGAGCTCCCACCCGTCGAAGCGGTAGCGCGCCCGGCTCTCCCGCCGGCGCGCCCGCTCCCCCGCCGATTCCAGGCGCCGGAGGACGGTGCGGACCCGGGCCACCAGCTCGCGCAGGGCCAGCGGCTTGGTCAGATAGTCGTCGGCACCCAGTTCGAGCCCGATGACCCGATCCATCTCCTCCAGCCGATGGCCGGTGATCAGGATCACGGGCGCGTCCGAGCTGGTGCGCAGGCCCCGCATCAGATCCATCCCGTCCTCCTGCCCCAGCTTCAGGTCGAGGATGATCAGGTCGATCTCCTCGGTGGCCAGGATTCGCGTCATCGCCGCGCCGGATGCGGCGGGCCGGACCTCGAAATCATGGCGTTCGAGGTATTCACAGATCACGTCGCGCATCGCCGGATCGTCATCGACCACGAGAATACGTTTCACCGCGTAACCTCGCCCGCGAGTTCGGTCAGATCTGTCTCCACGCGATTGAGCATGACTGTGAGCGGCAAAAGCATTGTAAATACTGCCTCATCCGCCGGAGGTGCCATGCCGCCCGGAGACATACCACCATACCACTTTCGTATGAAGAGATTCCGCCTGGTGGCCGCCTAGGATGAGTCCATGGCGCGCACACAGGCGGAACGGGAGGAACGGTTGCGGAGAGACAGCAAGGCCCCTCCGGCCCGGTAGCCGCATGGTCGAGCATCGATACGACTGGGCGGCGAAAACCGATGCCGGGGCCGTCCGCCGGCACAATGAGGACGCGTTCCTCCTGCGGCCCGAGCAGGGGCTCTGGGCCGTCGCCGACGGCATGGGCGGCCATCTGCGGGGCGACCACGCCAGCCGCACGGTGATGGACGCCCTGGCGCAGGGCCACACCCCGATCGAGGAAATCCGCGCGCGGCTCACCGCGGCCCACCGGGCGCTGCTGGCCGAGGCCGCCAGCCTCGGCGATGGCGCGGTGATCGGCGCGACGGTCGTCGTGCTGGTCGTCCGGGATGGCCGCTACACCTGCCTGTGGGCGGGGGACAGCCGGCTGTACCGGCTGCGCGACGGGATGCTGCGGCAGCTCACCCGCGATCATTCCTATGTCCAGCGCCTGATCGACAGTGGCAGCCTGACGCCCGAGCAGGGCCGCCGCCATCCCGGCGCCAATGTGATCACCCGCGCGGTCGGCGCCTCGGGGCCGCTCGAGCTCGACATGGTGCAGGGCGACAGCCGGCCCGGCGACGTCTATCTGCTGTGCAGCGACGGCCTGAGCAACGTCGTCGGCGACGCCGAGATCGCGGATCGCCTGGCCGCCCTGCCCTGCGCGGAGGCGTCGGCCGCGCTGCTGGAGCTGGCGCTGGCGCGCGGCGCCCCCGACAACGTCACCCTCGTCGTCCTCGCGCATCTCGCGGACGCCTGACAGCGGCTCGTTCGCGATCCGGCTCTCCCCTCCAAAAGAGCCGTCATTGCGAGGAGGCGAAGCCGACGAAGCAATCCAGGGCCACGCCAAACGGCCCTGGGTTGCTTCGCTGCGCTCGCAATGACGATTTTTTCCTGGGCTCGGTGGTACGAAGCATTTTCCGCTGCTTCCCCCGATCGATCCCGGGCCGGCCTCCGGGGCGCGGAGACCGGCCCGGCGAGGGTCTAGGCCGCGGCCGCGACGCTGGACGCCTCGATCCGCTTCAGGCCGTCGCTGACACCGGAGAGCCCTTCCCGCAGGGTCTCGCCGACGGCACCCTGGCCGACGTCGAACGGCGGGTCGTCGAGCAGATCGACGATGTTGTTGCCGTCGAGATAGCCGAGATTCGTCCGCACCGTGTCCGCTACGGCCTCGATCGCCTTCGACCTGGCCTCGCCCTCCTGCCCGATGATGGCGGCGAGTTGGTCGGAGATCTCGCCGTCGATCTGCAGGAAGATGTCGTCGACATGCCGCCAGGTGCCGCCGAGGGCCTCGACCTTGACGATCTGGTTGACCCTGCGCTTCACCTCGTCCTTCTGCTTGATGGCGGCGTTGCGGTGCGCCTCCCACACCTCCTTGATGCTTTCGACCAGGCTGGTGACGAGGTCGTCGCCCTTGGCCGTCTCCGTCTTCTTGAAGCCGAGCAGGCCGATGAGCGAGTCGTCCTTCAGGAACATCTGCTGGATGACGGCAACCAGGCGCTGCACGGCCTTGCGCTTGTCGGCCGCGACATCCTCCGCCTTGCGCTTGCCGGCCGCGTCATCCTCCGCCCTGGGCCAACCCGACACCACCATGCCCGCGATCCGGTCGGGGCTGGCCTGATTCAGCGGATAGGGCAGCTGGCGCTTCATGGCCTCGGCCTTGGCCAGCTTGAACAGGCTCTGCGTCACCTCCTCCTGGGTCAGGTCTTCGGTCGAGACGTTGTCGAGATCGACCCCGTTCACCAGGAGCTTCTCGCGGCCGGGCTTGTCTTGCTCGCCGTCCGCGGCCGCCGGGGTCGCGTCCACATACTGCAGGTTCCGCAGATTCTCGGGGTAGGCCAGCATCAGCAGCAGCCGGCTGGTGAAGTTGTGCAGGGCCATCTCCCGCTCTTCCGGCAGCAGGGCGGCCAGCATGTCCTCGAGCCAGGCCGTGATCTTGTCGGTCAGCGGCCCCAGCTCGGCCTTCTGCCCCGCGCCGATCTGCCGGCTCAGGCTGATGGCGTGGCCGGCGATCGTCGACGACGCGGTGGCGATACCCTGTTTCAACTCGTCCGAGAGGGGCTTGTCGTCCCCTTCCTTATCCTCGCTGTTCGAATCCTCCACGCCCTCCATCGGATCCTCTTCGGGGACGTCGTCATCCCCGGCCTCGCTGGCCGTGGGCGTGAAGACCACCGATTCCGTATCCGAATCCGCCTCGCCCGTTTCGCCGGCCGCCGGCGATTCAGCCGCAGTGGCCTGCTGCCCGGATCCATCCTTCTCCCCGCCAGTAAAGTATTTATCGTTTTTCTCTGCCCTTATCTCGAAAGCATTGATCTCTTCCTCAGTGAGCTCACCAGCATCCTGCTGCAGCTCCATATCGGGAAATGCGCCTCTCTTTCCAATATCTTTGAAATATTCCTTTATTTTCTTTTCGACTGTCGTAAACCCAGCGTTCCCTCCCCGTGCAAGCCTGACGACAAATTTGCCCTGGCCGTTCAGTCGACCCGTGCCTTTCCGCATCAACGAAAAGTTCTTGGCTTCCTGATAATCTTTGTCTTTCTTTTCCTTATAGTCCATAATCTTTAGGCTATTAGGTAGACTACTGATACTTTTATTGGCGAAAAGAACAACAACTCTTTCGCTTTTGCCTGTACCGATGGTGCCGACGGCAAAGCAGATCTCCAGATCAGGCTTTGCTTTTGTTTGATCGATCAGGTTCAGATATTGCTGCGCGGTATTGGAATTGTGCTTCCTAGCCATGGTCTATCTCCATTCGAGATGCTTGATGGTTGAAGTGCATGGAACGGCGCACGAGGGATGGGCGAGTTCGCCAGTCACCCTTCACGGTCCCATTCGTCGTCTTCGGCTGCGCCCCGGGCCGTCGGCCGGACCGACCAGCCGTGCCGCGCCCAGCGGCCGTCGACCAGGGCCGCGAAGCCGTCCGGCGCCACCAGGCCGGCGCTGACCGCCACGCCCGGCGGCAGATGCCGGGCACCGGTGGTCCACCACAGGGCCCCGCGCCCGGCCAGCGCCGCGACCGCGGCCGGCGCCGCCGAGGCGATCGGCAGCTCAACCCAGGTGCCGGCCCCGGCCTCGCGGATCGGGGACCGTGGGACCGAGGCCCCCCGGACGACCGACCAGGGCGGCAGGCCGCGGCCGAACTCGGCGAGGTCGAAGCCCTCGGCCAGGGCGTCGAGCGCCAGGGCCTCGGCGGCAGCGAACCAGGGGCCGCTGCCCGCCATCAGGCCGACCGGGTCGACCGGCCGCTCGATCTCCTGCCCCAGCATCAGCGGGAAGCAGCGGCCGACCGCGTCGACGCTCGGCATCAGCACTCCGATCAGCGTGAACCGGCCACAGGCGCCGGCGGGCAGGATGAAGCGCCACAGCGGCGCGACGAAGAACAGCTCCGCCCAGTCGGCGCCGATCGCGGCCTCGCCGGCGGCGAGCGACTGCTGCAGCCAGGCATCCCAGCGACCGACGGTCTCGGGCCGCAGCCCGGCGCCGACGAAATCGGCGCGGGCCGGCAGCTTGCCGTAGAAGCCGCAGGGCCGCTCGGCCGCGATCCCGGCCGGGAGGCGGGCGCTCACAGATCCTGCGGGCATCGGAACTGCGCCAGCAGCTTGCCGGACAGCGGGTTCATCACGCTGTCGGCCTGGAGCATGAAGGTCGCCCAATGGGTGCCCGCCGCCAGCCGCAGCTGGAGCCGGTCGGAGCCGCCGAGGCGCCGCGTGTCCGCCTGGTCCAGCAGGCGGAACAGGCCCCAGGCGCCGGTCCTGGACAGGGTCGCGTCCCGGTCGCCGGTGAAGGTGACCGAGGCGCCGCCGACGCCGCCGGTCGCCGGCCAGCGGAAATGCATCGCCGAGGACGCGCCCCGCCGGTGCTCCAGCCGCTGGCCGTCGATGTCGACCACCACCGTCTCGGTCGACGGGTCGGTCTCGGCGACGGTGAGCACGAAGCCGACCGAGGGCTGCGCCCCGGCATCCTGGAACATGCTGTCGCGGATCGCCGCCGCGCGCTGGAACTGGGCCAGGGTGCCGCGGTCGAGCCGGAAGTCGACATTCCCGGTCGGCCGCACCTTCCACGACCCTTCCGACACGTCGACGAAGGGGGCCAGGTTCTCGGCGAAGAAGCTGTCGATCGCGCCGTTGCGGCCGAACAGCCGGGCGAAGTCGTTGAGCGGGACGTCCTGGGCGGAGCCGGGGCTGAACGGGTAGCGCCCCTCGGTCGCCCGCTGGCACAGCGCGCCGGGGCCGCTGGACCAGACGCTGGTCAGCTGGCGCTTGGCACCGGTGATCGACAGGTCCGAGCTGGTCCGGCTGACGCCGAGGATCCATTGCCGGATCGGCTCCGGCAGGTTGGACGCCCCGGCCTCGATCTGGCGGATGGCGACGGCCGCCTGGTCGCCCTTCTGCAGCGAGCCCCCGCCGCCCAGCCCCTGCATCTCGCTGAGCGAGCGGTACAGGCCGCCGAGGTCGCGGATGGCGCTGTCGATCGGCGCCTGGGCGTCGGCCTGGCTGTTCGGCGGCACGTCGACCAGCTGATGCAGCGACTGGAAGTGGTCGTTCAGGTAGCGCCGGGCGATCCCCTCGGGCGTGTCCACGGCCGACTGCGACCGGAACAGCGCTTCGAGCTTGCTCGGCGGCACCTTGCCCGGCTGGGCGGCGCCGTCGCCGGCCGGCGCGGCGTCGTCGGGCGCCGGCGGCCGCTCCAGCTTGGTCTCCTGCGCCGCCGCGACCAGCAGCAGGCGGATCGGCGAGGTCGGCGCGGCCAGCGTGTTCAGGGTGCGCAGCGAATCGTCGACCGTCCGCATCGGCCGGATGGCGACGTCGCCGATCATCTGGTCCCAGCGCAGCGCGAATTCCTGGGCATAGAGCGCCGCCGCCTCGCGCTGCAGCTTCAGGCTGGCATCGCTGCCGGCCGGGGCCGCGGCCGCCTGCGGGTCCAGCACCCAGCCATCGGCGGCGACGGCGTCGGCCACCTGCGGCAGCAGCGGCAGGACGGCGTCGTAGAAGCCGGCGCTGGTGTAGATGCCGGGGATGCCGGCGCTGAGCGGCTGGCCGGACCGGCGGGCCAGCACGCCCTCGGCCACCGGCCCGGCATGGTCGACCAGGCGCCAGCTCGGCTCACGCCCCGCCTCGGGGCTGGCCACCACGGCGTCGAGCACCCGGCGGGCGAGCGAGACGCCCTGGAGCTTGGCGCGGGTCTTCTCGATCAGATCGGCGTTCAGCCCGATATTCGACAGCGGGCCTTCCAGCAGGGCGTCGAGATGGCCGGCCAGCGCGCGGCGCAGCCCGGCATCGGCGTCGCCGGGAAACTGCACGCCCCAGTCGAGCGCCATCCAGCTGCGGACGACATCGGGCTGTAGCGGGCCCTGCTGCCCCAGCATCAGATAGACCTTCAGCGCCTCGTAGAGGAACGGCGGGTCGTCCTGCCGCTCCGCCAGCACGGTCTCCAGCCGCAGGATCAGGCGCGGCAGCAGCAGGCTGTTGAGGGCGTGGCGGTAGGCCGCCCGCGTCTGCACCCCGAGCTTGTCGCTCTGGTCGAGGCCGAAGCCGGCGAGGCGGTCGGGCGCCGCGTCGCCTTCGGCATAGCCGGTCGGGATCTCGCGGAGCTTCTGCAGCAGCGGCACAACCGGCCGCAGATCGGCGCTGTCGACCCGGTCGAGCTTCAGGGTGTTGGCCTCCGCGGCGTAGCTGCTGGCGGTCAGCCGGACGTTCTCGATCAGATCGACATTGCGGCCGTAGCTGACCGTCCACAGGATGCCGGCCGCGGCCACCACCGCCGCGATCCCGGCATAGAGGCCGTATTGCAGCCGCCGCCGGCGCCGTTCGGCGCGGGGGTCGGCATTGACCAGCCCGGCTTCGGCGAACACCACCTCGCGCAGCAGCCGGCTGATGAAGTAGCTGCGCTTCTGCCCGCCGAAGCTGGGGCGCGGCGGCCGGGCGACGTCGAAGGTCCGCGACATCGCCTCGACCACGCGGTCCAGCGGCGTGCCGACCTGGGTTCCGCTGACGAAATAGACGCCGCGGAGCATGATCGGCTCCTCGAAGGAGTTCGGGGCGAAGGCCTCCTGCATGAACTGATGGGTCAGGTGCTTCAGGCTGGCCACCTGCTGCGGGAAGCCGAACACCAGGGCGCGGCGCTGGATGTCGCTCTCCTGCTGCATCCGCTCCAAGAGCCGCTCGCCCAGGCGGCCGACCAGCGCGTCGTACTCCGCCTCATAGGCCTCCATCGAGCCGCCCTCGCGCTCCGGCTCATGCGCGAAGGTGAAGCCCCAGACGGCCTCCCGCCCCTCGCGGCCGAGATCGTCGAAGAACTCGACGAAGCCGGCGAGCAGGTCGCTCTTGGTCAGCATCACATAGACCGGCAGCCGCAGGCCGAGCTCGCGGTAGAGCTCGAGCACGCGTTGGCGGATGCGGGCGGCATGGTCTAGGCGCGCCTCCTCGGAGGTCGAGGTCAGCTCGCTGATGCCGATCGCCACCAGCACGCCATTCAAGGGCTGGCGCCGCCGATTGCGCTTGAGCAGCCGGAGGAAGCCCAGCCAGGCCGCCTTGTCCTGCTCAGCGTCGCTGTCCTGGGTCATGTAGCGGCCGGCGGTGTCGATCAGCACCGCGTCGTCGGTGAACCACCAGTCGCAGTTGCGCGTGCCGCCGACCCCGCCGACCGCCTTGCGGCCGAACTTCTCGGCCAGCGGGAAGCTGAGCCCGGAATTGACGATGGCGGTGGTCTTGCCCGAGCCCGGCGGGCCGATCATGACGTACCAGGGCAGCTGGTACAGCCAGCGCCGGCCGCTGGCCCCGGCGAAGCGGCGCCCCTTCAGCGTGCCCAGGGCCTCGCGGAAGCGGCCGGAGATCGTCTCCAGCTCCTTGCCCGCGGCGGCGGAGCCGTCCCGCCCGCCGGTCCGCTGGGAGTCCGCGGCGCCGGCCTCGTCCGTCTGCCCGATCCCCGTCAGCGCATTCGAGACCCGCGATTGGACGAGGCTCTGGAAATGCGACTGGATCATGTAGGTCACGGTGTACCCGACCGGGATCAGCATCGACGCCACGATCTGGCTGCCGATGTTGTCCAGCGGGGCGAAGCCCGCGATCGAGATCAGCGGCCCGAGCGTGAAGATCAGGGCACAGACGATCCCGGTGCCGAGGCCGACATAGAGCCATTTCGACCGGAGCGCACTCTTGATGGACTGCATGGCCGTCCGTCCCCTCAACTATTCGTCGTCTTGCTGATGATGATTTCGGTCCGGCGATTCTGCTGGCGGCCCTCCGGCGTGTCGTTCGACGCCACCGGCTCGGTGCTGCCCCGGCCCTCTTCCCGCACGCGTCCGGGCTCGTTCATCTTCGATTTGATGATCTCGCCGACCGATTTGGCGCGGGCGACCGACAGGTGATAGTTCGACGGAAAGGCCAGCGACCGGATCGGCGCGGAATCCGTGTGCCCGGTCAGCAGCACCGCGCCCGGCTGGTCGTTCAGCGCCTCGCCGATCCGCCGCAGCAGCGGCTCGAACTGGCTCTTCACCGTCGGGCTGGCGGAGTCGAACATGCCGGCGCCGCGGATGGTGACGACGATCTGCGCGGCGTCCTCGGCCACCGTGACCAGCCCTTCGCGGATCTCGGGCTCGAGGAAGCGCCGCAGCCGGTCGCCGCGCATCACGATCACCGGCGGCGGCGCCACCCGCGCCAGGCTGACCGCGCCGGTCGGCGGCAGCGCGGCGAGTTGATCGAAGACCAGATCGGAGCGGCCATTCAGCGCGAACAGCAGCCCGGCATAGAGCAGCAGCAGCATCGCCACGCCGGCGGCGGCGACGACCCAGGCCGGAACGATGCTGCGCAGCAGCTTGCGGGCGGCGGTCACACCCCGCCAGTGGGGGGAGATGTCGCGCTCGAACTCGCCGCGGGCCGCCCGGATCAGGCGGTAGACATCCTCGCGCAGCACGCTGAGCTCGGAGGCGCCGCGGGGCGCGATCCGGAACCGGCCCTCGAAGCCCAGGCTCATGCAGTAGTAGAGCAGCTCCAGCAGGTCGACATTGACGCCCGGGTCCTTCTTCAGCTGCGCCAGCAGGTCGAAGAACCGGTCGCCGCCCCAGGTCTCGCTGAACAGCGACCCGACCATGCTGCGCGTGGTCCAGACGCTGCGGCTGCCCCAGGGCGTGTTCAGGACGATGTCGTCGATCGTGGCGCAGAGCGCGTATTTGCTGGCCTTGATCGCCCGTGGTGCCAGGCCCAGCGGCGTGACCCGGCGCTCGAAGGCGTCGATCTCGCGCAGGACGCGGAGGCGCAGCCCCTCGACATCGGGATGGCTGCTGCTGTTCTTGAGCTGGGCGCAGAGGCCGAGGAGCGCCGCCGCGGCCGCGACCAGCGGGCCGAGCCGGTCGAGCGCCAGCGCCTCCCAGAATCGCTCGGCCGGCGAGGCCTGGGACGGCGGCGGGGGCACCAGGGTCAGCCGCCCGCCCGGATTGGGGCGGGCGGGGCCCCGCGGCAGCAGGACGGTTTCTTCAGTCGACATCGCCATCCTGTCCTTCTCCTTGCGGACGGACGCCGCCGGGTGCGTCCCTGTGCTGCGGTCCCCGCGGGCGGGCGGTTTCGGCGCGATAGGCGCGCGCGAAGTCGGCGCCGAAGATCCGGAGCGCGTCGTTCTCGAGGCCGGAGACCACGTCGTCGAAGATCCGCCGGTACGCGTCCCAGCCCCGGGCCTTCTTGGTGCCGGGCCAGTGCCAGCCGGCCTGCCCGACCGCAGTCTCGACCGAGGCCGGCGACAGGCGGTCGCAGACGCTGTGCAGGGCTTCCTGCAGCGCCGCGAGCATCGCGACCTCATGCGCCCTGATGTCGGAGAAGGCCTGCTCGACCGCGGCATCGCCGCGGATGAAGCCCGGGATCTCGACGCAGAGGAGCGCGTGCATCGCCTCCTTCGCGTCCAGCGTGAACTTGAGCGGATTGTTGCCGGAGCGCTCGATCATCGTGCGCTCGAGGCCGAATTCCTGCTTGGCCAGCTGGCGGGCGGAGAGGATGCCGTGCAGCCCGGCAACGGAATGCAGCAGCATCCGCCCCGCCCGGTCCATCATGGTCGTGAGGTCGACCGCGCCGACATCCGCCGGCGACAGGCCGCAGGCGGCGAGGAAGGCGGCCACGGCGCGATCGCCGTCGCCGCCGGGGCCGGCCGGCTGATCCGCCACCGGCCGGGGCGGCGGATCCTGCCGCGCCTCCGGCTGTGGCGGCGGGGCCTCGAGGATGTCGTCGTCGTCCGGGGGGGTGACGATGTCGACCCGGGTGAAGGCCGGAGCGGGTTTTGCCGCCGGCGCCCCGCCGAGCTCCGCCATGATGTCCCAGTCGTCGGGGATCGCCTCGACGCCGGACCTGGGCTGCACGAAGACGACGGCGTGCCCCGGCACATGGTCGGCATAGGAGGCAGTCGGCTTGCGGACGGCCGACCAGTCATCCGCCGGCGGCTCCCGCGGCGGGCCGAAGCCCGGCGCCGGCAGCAGGTCGCCGTCGATCTCGCCGAGCAGCGGCTCGTCGCGCCGGCTGGTGATGCCGCCGCCGAGCGAGGGGCCCATCTGGACCGTGCCGAGGAAGCTCAGCTCCTCCGCCGGAGGCGCGGTGCGCTCCGGCTCGTCGGTCTCGACCACGGCCGGCGTCGAGCCCGGCGCCGCGATGACGTCGATCCGGTAGCTGCCGATCTGGATGACGTCGCCGGCCTTGAGCGCCACCGGCACCTCGCGCGGCAGCGCCTCCGACTCGTCGTTCAGGAAGGTGCCGTTGCGGCTGCGGTCGATCAGGACGAAGCGGCCCTCCGCCGGCTCGATCGAGCAGTGATGCTTGGAGATGGTCTGCTGCGCGTCGCGCAGGACCAGGCCGTTGTCGTCGGCCCGGCCGATGGTCAGCGCGGAGTCCGCCTCGACCAGGCCGTCGGATCCGACGGTCTCGGGCAGGCTGGACTCCGGGCTGTCTACGCGTAGGACGAGGGCCATGGGGGACACCTGGTCGGTTGCGGGTTGCTACTGGCCACGGATGGCCCAGAGCGCCATTTCGAGGTTCGGGAAGTCCCCGGCGACGTGCAGCGCCAGGCCGCCGGAATGGCGCATGTCTTTCCAGAACGGGCTCTGCTGATCGACCTCGAAATAGGTGACGCCGACATGGAAGGGGATCTGCCGCGGGGCCACCGGCAGCGGGTTGATGATGATCCCCGGCAGCGCGACGTTGACGAGCTCCTTGATCTTCTCGGCCGGGCCGATCTTGATCTGGGTCGGGAACTCGCGGCGCAGCCGGTCGACCTCGACATCGGCGCGGGCCGCCAGGACGAAGGTCGCGGTCGTGAACAGCGAGCGGTCGGCGACCTCGGCGATGTGGACGCCGTATTTGTGCTGCCTGAGCGGCACCGGCACCGCGGTCTGCTCCAACACGGCGCTGAGCGACGCCCGGATCGACTGGATCACCGGCCGGAAGCTGAGCGCGAGATCCTCGTGCTTGTAGCCGCCGAAGGCCGGCGGCCGCTTCTCGGTCCTGGCATAGGTCGCCAGCTCGCCGGCGAGCTGGACCATCAGGCCGTACAGGGCCTCCGGATGCACCACCGCGGCGCCGGAGAGATGGGAGAAGTAGGGCTCGTAGCGGTTGATCGCCTGCAGCAGCAGGAAATCGGCGATCTCGGCCACGCCGCGGGTGCCCGATTGCGACACCCGGGCGGCCAGGGCCTCGCCACGATGATGCAGCAGGCCGGTGATCTCGGTGATGAAGTTGGCGAGAATGCGGGAGCCGGCGCAATCCATGGTCGGCGGGATGTGCGTGTCGTCGAGCACGACCTGCCGGTCGGCCCGGACCTCGACCAGCCGGGCGATCGGCAGGCAGGAGAAGCCGGCCCGGTCCGCGCCGTCCGGCAGCAGCTGGAAGCGCAGCCGCGCCACCTCGATCGAGGCGCCGTCGCGCTCGCCGGCATTGGTGTCGACCAGGTCCTGGTCCGCCACCGCGAAGCGGATCGGCACGTCGGTCGCGGCGCGCCCATCGGTCTCGACCGCGCCGGGCTGGTACAGCGGCACGGCCAGGTGGATCAGCGAATCCCGCAGATGCTCTGGCACCTCATAGGGGGTCGGCTGGTCGGCATCGTCGGGGATGCTGAACGGCGTGCCGTCCTCCATCACGCCGCGGGCCGCCTCGATCGCGATCTTGCCGAGGCTGAGCAGCTCGCGGTTCAGCCGCAGCTCGGTGACGCCCCAGCCATAGCCGCGCAAGGCGGCCGTGCGGCTGCGGACGAGCTTTTCGACATAGCGGTCGCTCTGCTGGAAATGCTGCGGCCGGAGGAACAGCCCTTCCGACCAGACGACCCTGTTGTCCCAAGACATCCTGCGCTCCGCTTCATCCGAGGCCGCCCGGGTACGGGCCGGCGATCAGGGATGCGGACACTCTGACGGCATCCGGCGCGCCCCTCGCATGCGCAGTTGATATCCGGGCATTCGGGATCGGGATGCGGCGCGCCTGTCTCAACATGCCCGCATATCAATCGCGCATACAGTCCGGCGCCGAGGCTTCGCTAGATTTCTGAAATCGAACGACCGCCCCTTCCCCCGGATCTACTTGCCTTTACTGCCGGGGCCCGAAGGTGGCGCGAACCGGAAAGCCGTAGTGACGGACATGGTCATGCTCGACGCAGATCATCTGCTGCAGCCGGTCGACGACAGCGACGCGTGCGGCGAGGCCCTCGACTACGATCTGGGGTTCCTCGAGCTCGAGATGGCGTCGCAGGGCAAGCCGGGCCAGCAGATCGGCGATGCCGTCGTGGCCGACGAGCCGCCCGACTGGCGCGAGGTCTGGCGCCTGGGCCTCGACCTCGCCGGCCGCACCAAGGACCTGCGCATCGGCGTGCTGCTGGCGCGCTCGGCCCTCAACCAATCCGGCTTCTCCGGCCTGCGCGGGGGGCTCGAGCTGCTCGCCGGCTATGTCGAGCAGTTCTGGCCGAACCTGCATCCGCGGCCGGATGCGGAGGATGGCGACGACCAGACAGTGCGCCTCAACACCCTGGCCAATCTCTGCGATCCGGCCGGGCTGATAGCGGAGATCCGCATGGTTCCGCTGACCGCGTCGCGGCAGTTCGGGAACTTCACGCTGCGCGACTGCATCGAGGCGCAGCGGCCCGGCGAGATCGACCCCGCGGCCGTCGAGCGCGCCTTCGGCGACACTGATGCCGGCCAGATCGAGCGGGCCGGCGCCGATCTCGACGCCGCCCTGGCCGCCGCGATCCGCCTGGACGCCGGCATCAAGCAGCGCGTCGACATCACCGAGGCCGTCCGCTTCGATCCGCTGATCGCCCTGCTGCGCCAGGCCAAGGAGCTGGTCGACGCCCATCGGCCCAGCGCCGCGCCGGCGGCCGCGGCCCCTGAGGGGGCAGCGGTCCCCGTGGCCGCCCTGTCCGGCGAGATCCGCGACCGCAGCGACGTCATCGGATCGCTCGACCGGATCTGCCGCTGGTACCGGGCGAACGAGCCGGCCAGCCCGGTTCCGGCCCTGCTGGAACGGGCGAAGCGGCTGGTCTCCATGGACTTCATGGCTCTGCTCCTGGAGCTCGCGCCCGAGGGTGCTGCCCATTACCGCTCGATCGCCGGCCTGGCGGCCGACGAGAGCCCCTGACGACCGGAGCCGCCCCACACAAGGAGAATGAGAGAAATGGCAAAGGCGAGCAGTCAAAAATTCATCGCGCGCAACCGGGCGCCCCGGGTCCAGATCGAATACGACGTCGAGACCTACGGCTCGAACAAGAAGGTCCAGCTGCCCTTCGTCGTCGGCGTCATGTCCGACCTCGCCGGCAACCCGACCGAGCCGCTGCCCCCGGTGGCCGATCGCAAGATGATGGAGATCGACATCGACAATTTCGATGATCGGCTCCGGTCCATCAAGCCGCGGGTGGCGCTGCGGGTGCCGAACCGGCTGACCGGCGAAGGCCAGCTCGCGGTCGACCTGACCTTCGAGAGCATGGACGATTTCTCGCCGGCGGCGGTGGCCCGCAAGGTCGACAGCCTGAACCGGCTGCTCGAGGCGCGGACGCAGCTGTCCAATCTCCTGACCTACATGGACGGCAAGAACGGCGCCGAGGAGCTGGTCGCCCGGCTGCTCGCCGACCCGGCGCTGCTCAGCGCCCTCGGCCACGCGCCCAAGCCCGAAGCCCCCGAGGAGAAGACGGACGCGCTTCCGTCCCCGGCCCCCGAGACGGAGGAGAACTGACCATGTCGTCCGCAGTCACCAGGTCCGCCGAGGCGCAGGCCGCCCCGGCCACCACGGTCGATCCCGGCGATTTCGCCAGCCTGCTGCAGCGCGAGTTCCGCACCCGCTCGGACCAGGCCCGGGAGGCGGTGGAGACCGCCGTCCGGACGCTGGCCGAGCAGGCCCTGCGCGACACCTCGGTGATCAGCGACGACGTCGTCGACACCATCCAGTCGATCATCGCGTCGATCGACCAGAAGCTGTCGGCGCAGATCAACGAGGTCCTGCACCATGAGGACTTCCAGGCGCTGGAATCGGCCTGGCGCGGCCTGCATCACCTGGTCTTCAACACCGAGACCGACGAGACGCTGAAGATCCGCGTCTTCCCGATCTCGAAGAAGGAGCTGTCCCGCACGCTGCGCAAGTACAAGGGCATCGCCTGGGACCAGAGCCCGCTGTTCAAGAAAATCTACGAGGAGGAGTACGGCCAGATCGGCGGCGAGCCCTATGGCTGCCTGATCGGCGACTACTACTTCGACCACACCCCGCCGGATGTCGAGCTGCTGTCGGCGGTGTCGCAGATCGCGGCGGCCAGCCACGCGCCGTTCATCTCCGCCGCCTCGCCGCATCTGCTGCAGATGGACTCGTGGCGCGAGCTGGCCAATCCGCGCGACATCACCAAGATCTTCCTGACGCCGGAGCACGCCGCCTGGCGGTCGTTCCGCGACGGCGAGAACTCGCGCTACGTGGCGCTGACCATGCCGCGCACCCTGGGGCGCCTGCCCTATGGCGCCAAGACCAACCCGGTCGACGAGTTCGCCTTCGAGGAGGAGTCGGACGGCGGCGACAGCAACAAATACCTGTGGACCAACGCCGCCTACGCCATGGGCGTGAACATCACGCGCTCGTTCAAGCTGTATGGCTGGCTGTCGCGAATCCGCGGCGTCGAATCCGGCGGCCTGGTCGAGGACCTGCCGGTCCACACCTTCCCCAGCGACGACGGCGGCGTCGACCTGAAATGCCCGACCGAGATCGCGATCAGCGACCGGCGCGAGGCCGAGCTGTCCAAGAACGGCATGCTGCCGCTGCTGCACCGGAAGAACACCGATCTCGGCGTCTTCATCGGCGCCCAGACCGTCAACAAGCCGATCAAGTACGAGGACCCGGACGCCTCGGCCAATGCCGAGCTGAGCGCCCGGCTGCCCTACATCTTCGCGACCTGCCGCTTCGCCCATTACCTGAAGTGCATGGTCCGCGACAAGATCGGCACCTTCAAGGAGCGGCACGAGGTCGAGGAGTGGCTCAACCAGTGGATCCAGGGCTACGTCCACCCCTCCCCTGAGCTGGGCAGCGAGGAGAGCAAGGCGCAGCAGCCGCTGTCCTCGGCCGAGGTCAAGGTCGAGGAGGTCGCCGACAACCCCGGCTACTACACCGCCCGCTTCTACCTGCGGCCGCACTACCAGCTCGAGGGCCTGACCATCTCGCTGCGGCTGGTGTCGCGCCTGCCGTCGGCCCGCAAGGCCTGACAGACCGTCCGTTCCATCGGCGGAAGGAGGTCGCATGCGGCACAGCTGATCGCCCCCGACAGACTCCAACCCATCCCAAACCATCAGATGAAGGAAGACGAACATGGCGTTCGACGCGGTCATGGTGTTCACAGCGGCGTCCAAGGACGGCATTCAGCCCAAGGGCGAATCCCTGATCCTGAAGGACGGCATCACCCTTGCCGACGAGTGGAGCTTCTCGCTCGAGAACAAGCTCAACATCGGCCCCCACACCAGCGGCGCCGGCTCCGGCAAGGCCGAGTTCGAGGTCTTCACCGTCAAGAAGCAGGTCGATACCGCGTCGCCCCACCTGTACGTGGCCTGCGGCCGCGGCGCCCATTTCAGCAATGTCGACCTGAAGCTGTTCAAGGCGACCGGCTCGGGCACCGGCACGTCCGGCACCAACCTGTTCCTGCACTGGACCTTCAACATGCTGGCCGTGGAGAAGGTCGAGTGGTCCTACGCCGAGGAGGCGCCGGAGGAGACGGTCACCTTCCGGTTCGGCGCCTGCAAGGTCATCTACTACAAGCAGAACGACAAGGGTGCCCTGACGAAGCAGGGCGAGGGCATCTGGAACCAGATCGCCAACAGCACCGACTTCACCAAGCTCGTCGCCTGACGGCGTCGCGACCGACCGGAGCCCCGGCCGGTCGCCCTTTCCCCGATCCTTCCCACCCAGGTGAATCATGGCCAGAACCGTCAAGCGGGACCTGGTCCAGCCGTCGCTTCTCGACCGGCTGACCGATGACCAGCCGCGCAGCGCGACCGAGGGGCAGGACCGGCGCAGCTTCTCGGTGCGCCAGCTGCGGGAGGTGATCCTGCGCGACATCTCGTGGCTGCTGAACACCAACCAGCTGGCCGCCACCGTGGACCTGCAGCCCTATCCCCATGTCGCCGCCAGCACGCTCAATTACGGCATCTGGCCGTTGGGCGGGCACATCCGCGAAGGCGTCGACGCCAGCGCCCTGCGGCAGGAGATCGTCGCCAGCCTGCACCGCTTCGAGCCGCGGCTGCTGCCCGACAGCCTCAGGGTGACAGCGATCGAGGACGGGCAGGACATCGGCTCGCTCCATTTCAAGATCGAGGCCGATCTGTGGGCCCATCCGGTGCCGCTGCGCATGGTGATGCGCACCGAGGTCGACCGTGAGCTCGACGTCGTCCGCGTCGTCGAGATGCGCGCGGAGGCCAGCTGATGGATCCCCGGCTGCTGCGCCTCTACAATGACGAGCTCGCCTATATGCGCGACATGGGCGCCGAGTTCGCGCGCTCCTTCCCCAAGGTCGCCGGCCGGCTCGGCATGGAGACGACCGAGGTCGCCGACCCCTATGTCGAGCGGTTGCTCGAAGGCTTCGCCTTCATGGCAGCGCGGGTGCAGCTGAAGCTGCAGTCGCGCTTCCCCGATTTCACACAGCACCTGCTCGAACTGGTGTATCCGCATTTCCTGCCGCCGGTGCCGTCGATGACGATCGCCCGGTTCGAGCCGGACCCGGAGGCCGGGCGGCTGGAGAACGGCTACCTGGTGCCGCGCGGGACCAAGCTGCTGAGCCAACTCGCCCCCGGCGCCGTCACCCATTGCGAGTTCCGCACCGCCCATGACGTCCAGCTATGGCCGGTCGTGGTCAGCGGGGTCGATTATTATGCGACGCCGGGGCAGCTTTCGGCCCTGCACCTGCCGGGCCGCCAGGCGGTGAAGGCGGCGCTGCGCCTGCGGCTGCGGACCACCAACGGGCTGCCCTTCAACAAGCTGGCGCTGAAGGCGCTGACCCTCCATCTCACCGGGCCCGGCGGCATCGGTGCGATCCTGGCCGAGCAGCTGGTCGCCGACACCCGCGCCATCGTCGCCCGGCCGCTGAGCCGGCCCGTGCCCTGGCAGGAGACGATCCCGCGGCAGGCGCTGCGGCAGGTCGGGCTGGAACCGGGCTCGTCGCTGCTGCCCGAGGTGCCCCGCTCCTTCGACGGCTACCGCTTGCTGCAGGAATACTTCGCCCTGGCGGACCGGACCCTGTTCGTCGAGCTCGGCGGGCTGGCCGACGCGGTGGCGCTGTCGACCACCGAGGAGCTCGAGATCGTGTTCGCGCTCGGCCGCGCCGAGCCGTGGCTGGAGCGCCATCTCGGCCCGCAGAACATCGCCCTGTTCGCGACCCCGGCGGTCAACCTGTTCGAACGCCAAGCCGACCGGATCCATATCAGCGACAAGCATTATGAGCACCATGTGGTGGTCGACCGGATCCGGCCGCTCGACATCGAGCTGCACTCGATCCTGG
Source organism: Inquilinus sp. OTU3971 (assembly GCF_038440215.1). Lineage (NCBI taxonomy): Bacteria > Pseudomonadati > Pseudomonadota > Alphaproteobacteria > Rhodospirillales > Rhodospirillaceae > Inquilinus > Inquilinus sp. OTU3971. Next base: position 22,931 of record NZ_JASATH010000055.1, read on the forward strand.
AGATGAGCGGCGAGGGCGAGAGCGGCGACGCGGCCCCGGTGCCGTTCCTGCCCTTCTACAGCATCCACGAGCATGGTCGGCGGGAGCAGCATTCCAGCTACTACACGGTGCGGCGCGAGCAGCGCCTGCTGTCCGAGCACCAGCGCCTGCACGGCACGCGCACCGGTTATATCGGCAGCGAGACCTTCGTCTCGCTGGTCGACCGCCAGGCCGCCCCCTATTCGGCCGATCTGCGCCAGCTGTCGCTGCGCTGCCTGTGCTCGAACCGGGACCTGCCGCTGCTGCTGCCGATCGGCCGGGGCGAGACCGACTTCACGCTCGAGATCGGCGCCCCCGTGACCAGCGTCCGCTGCCTGTCGCTGCCCAGCCGGCCGCGCCCGTCCTTTGCCAATGGCGACGTCGCCTGGAAGCTGATCAGCCACCTGTCACTGAACTACCTGTCGATCACCAATTCCGACCGGCCCGACCACCAGGGCGCCGAGGCGCTGCGCGAGCTGCTGCGCCTCTATGTCGATCCGGACGACGCCTCCGCCACGCGGCAGATCGACGGCATCCGGGATGTCCGGTCCAAGGCCGTGGTCCGGCGCCTGCCGGGCGGCGGGCAGGCCGCGGTGGCGCGCGGGATCGAGATCGGCGTCACCCTGGACGAGGCGGCCTTCGAAGGCGTCGGGACCTTCCCCCTGGCCTCGGTGCTGAACCTGTTCTTCGCGAAATACGTCTCGATCAACGGCTTCACCGAGATGGTGCTGTCGACCCTGCAGCGCGGGGAGGTGATGCGATGGCCGCCGATGATCGGCCGCCGGGCGGTGGTCTGATGCCGGACGCCCTCGACAGCTTCCTCGGCGCGGTCGCGGCCGAACCGCATGATTTCGACGTCTTCCAGACGCTGCGGCGGATCGATGCCCTCAGCCCGGATCGCCCGCGGCTGGGGGAATCGAGCCGGCCGGGCTCGGACCCGGTGCGGATCGGGCAGCAGCCGGCCCTGGCCTTTCCGACACGGCCGATCGCGGGCCTGACCCGGGCCGAGGAGGACGGCCCCGCCCGGCTGGCCACCTATGTCTTCGGGCTGTTCGGGCCGAACGGCCCGCTGCCGCTGCACCTGACCGAATACGCCCATCTGCGGCAGCACAACGCCGGCGACGAGACGCTGGTCCGCTTCGCCGACATCTTCCATCACCGCATGGCCTCGCTGTTCTTCCGCGCCTGGGCCGAGAGCGAGCCGACGGTGAGCCACGACCGGCCGCAGCAGGACCGCTTCGCCCTGCAGCTCGGCGCCCTCGCCGGCCTCGGCATGGAGTCGCTGCAGGACCGGGACGCCATGCCCGATCTGGCCAAGGTCCATTTCACCGGCCGCCTCGCCTCGCACACCCGCAACGCCGAGGGGCTGGGCGCGATCCTGGCCAGCTTCTTCGCCGCGCCGGTCGAGATCCGCGAATTCGTGCCGAAATGGGTCCAGCTGCCGCGCGACGCGCTGTGCCTCCTGGGCCGCGACCCGGGCACCGGCACGCTGGGCAGCACGGCCACCGCCGGCGCCCGGATCCGGGTCTATCACCACCGGTTCCGCATCGTCATCGGCCCGCTGGAGCTGGCCCAGTACGAGCGGCTGCTGCCCGGCGCCCCCGGCCTCGACAAGATGGCCCAGACCGTCCGCAACTACATCGGCGACGAGCTGGACTGGGAGGTCAACCTGGTCCTGCGCCGCGACGAGGTGCCGGCGGTGCGGCTGGGCCGCAGCGGCCGGCTGGGCTGGACCGGCTGGATGGGCAAGCGCAGATCGCGCCGCCACGCCGACGACCTGACGACGACCCCGCCCCGTCCCGGCCCGACGGAAGCGGCATCCCCCGAAACAGCCTCGTGGAGTCCGTGATGACGGGCATCAGCCGCCGGAACCTGTTCAGCAAGCTGAACGCGCCCTGCTACGCCGCGATCGAGAGCGCCACGGCGTTCTGCAAGCTGCGCGGCAACGCCTATGTCGAGCTGGTCCACTGGCTGCACCAGCTCAACGAGGTCGCCGATTCCGATTTCGGCCGGATCCTGCGCGGCTTCGGCGTCGACCCGGGAATCCTGGCACGCGACCTGACCCGGTCGCTCGACAAGCTGCCGCGGGGCGCCACCGCCGTCTCCGACCTGTCGCAGCATATCGAGGACGCGACCCAGGAAGCCTGGCTGGTCGCGACCCTGGCCTTCGGCGACGACCGCATCCGCTCCGGCCATCTGCTCTATGGCTGCCTGTCGAGCCGCCCCCTCAGCCACGCCCTGCTCACGATCTCGCCCGAATTCGGCAAGCTGGCGCTGGACCGGCTGCGCGACGGGTTCGAGGCGATCACCCGCGGCTCGCCCGAGGCCACGGCCGCGCAGGCGCCGGTGGAAGCGGCGGACGGGGCACCGCCATCGGCGCCGGGCAGTCGCGGCGGCGCCCTGGCGCGCTACACCGTGGACCTGACCGCGAGCGCCAGGGCCGGCAAGCTCGACCCGGTGATCGGCCGCGACCCCGAGATCCGGCAGATCATCGACGTGCTGATGCGGCGGCGGCAGAACAACCCGATCCTGACCGGCGAGGCCGGCGTCGGCAAGACCGCGATCGTCGAGGGCCTGGCCCTGCGCATCGTCGCCGGCGAGGTCCCGGCGCCGCTGCGCGACGTCGCCCTGCACGCGCTCGACCTCGGCCTGCTGCAGGCCGGCGCCGGGGTGAAGGGCGAGTTCGAGCAGCGCCTGCGCGACGTCATCGCCGAGGTGCAGGCGGCGCCCCATCCGGTGATCATGTTCATCGACGAGGCGCACACGCTGATCGGCGCCGGCGGCCAGGAGGGCACCGGGGACGCCGCCAACATGCTGAAGCCGGCCCTGGCCCGCGGCACGCTGCGGACCATCGGCGCCACCACCTGGGCCGAGTACAAGCGGTACATCGAGAAGGACCCGGCGCTGAGCCGGCGCTTCCAGGCCATCCCGGTGGCCGAGCCGGACGAGCCGCAGGCCGTCACCATGATGCGCCGCATGGTGCGGACGCTGGAGGCGCATCACGGCGTCGAGATCCTGGACGAGGCGGTGGAGGCCGCGGTCGCGCTGTCGCGGCGCTACATCCCCGCCCGCCAGCTGCCGGACAAGTCGCTGAGCCTGCTGGACACCGCCTGCGCCCGCGTCGCCGTCAGCCGCCACGCCCGCCCCGACCGGCTGGAGCATGAGCGGCAGCGGATCGACGCCCTGACGCTGGAGCTGGAGATGCTCGGCCGCGAGGAGGCCGATGGCGGCGATGTCGGCGAACGCCGGGCGGAGGTGGAAGAGGCGCTCGAAGAGGCCAGGCAGGAGGCGGCGCGGCTCGACGTCCGCTGGCAGGCCGAGCGCAGCCTGGTCGAGGAGATCCAGCGGGCCCGGGCCACGCTGCGTGCCGACGGCGATGCCGACCCGGCCGAGCTGCGGCGGCTCGACGGCGAATGGCGCGAGATCCAGGAGGAGGCGCCGCTGGTGCTCGACCGGGTCGACCGCAACGCCGTGGCCGCCGTGGTGCAGGACTGGACCGGCATCCCGGTCGGCCGCCTGCTGAAGGACGAGGCCACCACCCTGCTGTCCCTCGCCGAGGCCCTGGGCCGGCGGGTGGTCGGCCAGGACCATGCCATGGAGGCGATCGCCCAGCGGGTGCAGACCAGCCGCGCCGGCCTCGATGACCCCGCCAAGCCGATCGGCGTCTTCCTGCTGTGCGGCCCGTCCGGCGTCGGCAAGACCGAGACGGCGCTGGCGCTGGCCGAGACCCTGCTGGGCGGCGAGAGCAACCTGATCACCATCAACATGAGCGAGTTCCAGGAGGCGCATACGGTCTCGTCGCTCAAGGGCGCCCCGCCCGGCTATGTCGGCTACGGCCAGGGCGGCGTGCTGACCGAGGCGGTGCGCCGGCGGCCGCATGCGGTGATCCTGCTCGACGAGATCGAGAAGGCGCATCCGGACGTCCACGAGATCTTCTTCCAGGTCTTCGACAAGGGCGTGATGGAGGATGGCGAGGGCCGCAAGATCGACTTCCGCAACACGCTGATCCTGCTGACCTCGAATGTCGGCGGCGAGCAGATCGCGAGGCTGTGCGCCGCCGAGGCGCGGCCGGAGCCGGAGGTGCTGGAGAGCGCGCTGCACCGCCCGCTGCGCGAGGAGTTCCCGCCGGCCCTGCTGGGCCGCATGACGCTCGTCCCCTATTACGCGCTGAGCGACGGCATGCTGGACCGCATCGTGCGCCTGCGGCTGGAGCGGATCGCCGACCGGATGATGCAGGCCCACAAGGTGCCGCTGACCTGCGACGATGCCGTGGCCGAGCTGATCGCCCGCCGCGCGAGCCAGGTCGACACCGGCGGCCGGATGGTCGACGCCATCCTGACCAGCACGCTGCTGCCGGCGGTCAGCCGGCACATCCTGGCCGAGCAGCGGGACGGCCGCCCGGTCGGCGCGCTGCACATCGGCGTGCGGGACGACGCCTTCCAGTTCGACGGCGGCCTTCCCGCCGCATCCCTGCAGCCCAGCGACTAGGCGACATCACTATGCCCCTGTCGACGATCGAAAGCCTGCTGAAGGACAACCGCTTCGCGGCGGTGACCTCGGCCGCATTCCAGCTGAACGAGGTCTATCTCCGGCGCCTCCGAGGCACCGAGCGGCTGGGCGAGCCCTTCGTCTACGAGGTGACGCTCGCCAGCCCCGACCCGATCCAGACCTTCGCCAAGGTTCCGGGCCAGAGCCTGACGGTCGGCCTCAAGCTCAAGGGCACGGCGACGCGGTTCTTCCACGGCATCGTCACCCGGTTCCAGTATCTCGGCCTGGACGACACCGAGCGCCTCAACTACGTGGCGGAGGTGCGGCCCTGGCTGTCGCTGCTCGACTATCGTCGCAACAGCCGGATCTTCCAGAACAAGACCAGCCTCGAGATCATCACCACGATCTTCCGGGAGCACAAAGGCAACTTCAAGAACAAGACCACCGGCCGCCTGCCGCGGCGCCCCTTCTGCGTCCAGTACGACGAGACCGACCTGGCCTTCGTCAGCCGGCTGATGGAGCAGGACGGCATCTACTATTACTTCGAGCATGCGGAGAACCGGCACGATCTGGTGCTGGTCGACGACGCCTCGAGCCACAAGCCCTGCACGCCGCAGGTGGTGGAGACCCATCACAACCTCCGGCCGGCCCGGAATCTCCACCAGGAGGATCTGATCCTGCGCTGGGAGGAGGTGGTGTCGATGCAGCCGGACAAGGTCATCCTCAACGACTACGACCACGAGCAGCCGAGGGCGAATCTCGAGGCCGTGGCGCGCGTCCCGTCCGTGAAGGTCGGCGGCATCCCGCCGCACAAGAGGTCGACGGGCGTCTTGAGGCTCCCCGCCGGCGCGCCGGTCATGGCGGCCAAGACGACAACCGCCCGGGGCGGCTCCTCGCCGACGCAGGAGACCTTCATCTATCCGGGCCGCTACATCGAAAAGAAGGACGGCGATTTCTACGCCATGATCCGGGCCGAGGAGCTGGCCTGCAACGCCTATCGGGCGCGGGTCGAGAGCACGGCGCGGCAGATCACGACCGGATCGATCTTCACCGCGGCGAACCCGTTCTACTACGGCGACGTCGATTCCCGCCCCCGGCCCACCGAGCGGTTCCTGGCGGTGGGGAACGAATTCACGGTCGTCGGCGAGGTCGGAGAGGTCGGGGGTAGCGGGGAGAACGCCGTCGACGCGAAGGGCGACCGCTTCCTCTACCGCAGCATGGTCGAGATCATCCCGGCGACCACCCAGTACCGCCCGCTGCGCCGCACCCCGGCGCCGGTGATCCAGGGGCCGCAGACGGCCGTCGTCGTCGGCCCCAAGGCCGAGACCATCACCACCGATAAGCTCGGCCGCATCAAGGTCCAGTTCTTCTGGGACCGCGAGGGCAAGAAGGACGAAAACAGCTCCTGCTGGATCCGGGTCGCCCAGAGCTGGGCCGGCAAGGGCTTCGGCGGCCTGATCATCCCGCGGATCGGCCAGGAAGTGGTGGTCGATTTCATCCACGGCAACCCGGACTGGCCGCTGGTGACCGGGGTCGTCTACAACGCCACCAACGATCCGCCCGAGACCTTGCCGGCGGACAAGACGCGCTCGACCTTCCGGACGCACACCGACCGCGGCGCGGTCAACGCCTATAACGAGCTGCGCTTCGAGGACAAGCGGGGGCAGGAGGAGGTCTATCTCAAGGCGCAGAAGGACCACAATGTCGAGGTCGGCGACGTCTATTCCATCGACGTCAAGACGCAGTACGTCCTGACCTCGTCTCCCACCGCGATGGCGCCGGGGCAGGCCGCGGCAACGCCCGGCACCAGCCGCATCGAGGTCACCCCCGACAAGATCCGCTTCGTGGTGACCGGGGTGACCGGCCCGCAGATCATCGAGATCAGCGCCACGGGCATCGCCATGATCGGCACCACGATCGGCATGATGGCCAGGCCCGCCCGCGCCGGCGCCATCATCTCCATGCCGCCGGCGATCCCGGCCCCGCCGACCCCGGCGCTGCTCCAGGCCCTGACCGCGGCGGGGCTGCCGCCGCCGGCCCCGGAATTGCCGACCCCGCCGCCGTCGCCGAAACTGGCGCCGGTGTGACCGCGGGCCATGGGCACCCATCGCCGCCCGGCCCGCGTCGCGGGCTGCATCCTGGCCGCGGCACTGCTGGGCGGCCTGGCGGCGATCCATGTCTCGAACCATCGCATCGCCGACCAGGCGCGCGCCGCGATCAAGACTGCGCAGGCGGCGACGCCCGCCCCTGACGTGGCGCCGGAGGATCCGGCGGCCGGGCTGCCCGCCCTCGATGCCCTGGCCGCCTCGCCCCTGGCGGATCTCGCCCCACTGCCCTGGTGGCGGCGGCTGAGCCTGAACGCCGCGCCGCTGGACGACCTCGCCGCCGCGACCGCCGGGCTCGACCGCGACCTGTTGCGGGATGCGTTCCTGCGCCGCCTGGCGCAGCGGATCCTGGCCCGCATCGACCGGCCGGACGTCGCCTCGGACCTCGCCTTCGACGGGCTGAAGGCGGCGCTGGCCATCGGCGGCACCGGCCCGCGGCAGGACGGGCTGATCCGGCTCTGGGCGTCGACCGACTGGTCGCTGACCGCAGCGGACCCGTTGCGCCAGGCCCTGCTCGCGCAGCTTGACCGCGCCCTCGCCGCGGAACCGCGCCTCGCCCCGCCGCTGGACCTGGCGGTGGTGGAGCGAATCCGCGCCCGCCTGCGCGACGAGCCGCTGTCAGCCCGGGCCTATGCCGCGATCCGCACTTCGGATGCGGCCCAGAGCCTGCCGCCCTTCCGCGCCGACCTCGTTCTCGGGGCGGACAGCTGGGTGGTGCGGCGCCGGTCGGGCGCCTCGCTGGCCACGCCGATCCCCGGGCTGCTCACCGCCGACGGCTTCCACCGGGTGGTCGTGCCGGCGCTGATGGATCTCTCCACCTCCCTGGGCTCCGACGACTGGGTGCTCGGCGCGGCGCCGTCGGCCGGCGGCGACCTGACGGCGTCGGTCCTGGCGCTCTATCTCGACGATGTGGCCCGCGCCTGGGACAGGCTTCAGGACGAGCTCGAGCTGACACCCGCCGCCGACCCCGAGACAGCGACGCGCCTCCTCGCCACGCTGACCCCATCGCAGGGACCGCTGCTGCGTCTGGCCGTGGCCGCCCGCCGGGCTACGCTGTTCGACCGCGGCCGGGGCGATGACGCGGCCCTCGCGGGCCTGGCCCGGAAGCTCGGCGGCCTGCGGCTGTGGACCGCCATCGACCGCCGCTATGCCTGGCTCGACGGCGCGGAGTTGCAGGGCGCCCCGCTGCTCAACGACGCCATCCGCCGCTTCGTCGATACCGCCGGCAGCATGCCGGCCGATGCCGCGGCGCCCGCCGCGGCCCTCGACTGATGCCGTGGGATCTCGTCGAGGCCGCGCCATCCGGCACCGTCGCCGGCGCCGCCGGTGTCGCGTGCCTCTGCCGGCCCGAGATCGGGCTCTGGGCCGTGGTCGCGGCCGGGGACGCGCGATCCCGCCGTCTGGTCGAGGTTCTCGCCGCGCTCGATGGCGCGGTCGACGAGGCGCAGCTGGCGCGCATCGTGCGGCGGAAGACCGGCGCCTCGGCGGCGGTCGCGCTGCTGCGGCCGCCGCATCTGCTGTGCCTGCGGCTGGGCGGCGGCAGCGCCCATCGCCTGGGCCGCGCCGGCCTCGTCCCCCTTGGCCCGGATGTCGAGCCGATCCGCATCCGGCTCGACGCCGACGATCGCGTCATCCTCGCCGCGCCGGCCATCGCCGATATCGTCGACGGGGCCGCGCTGCTGCTCGAGCGGCTGCCGCCGGACGCCGCCGCCCGGTTGCTGGTGCAGCGCGCCGAGACGGCCGGCCGGCACGGCAGCGGAGCGGTGGTGCTGGCGCTGTCCGACCGGCCGCAAGCACCGGCGAGACCGGTGGAGACCGCCGCGCCGGCCCGTCCCCGGCCGCAATCCGCCATCCGGCCGGTCGCCATCAGCGCCGCGGCCGCCCTCGCTTTGTCCTTCACCGCGGTGCTCGGCATCGCCGTCTTTCGGGATGCCTTCGAACCGACGCCGCAGCACGAGGTCGCGCAGGCGCCGTCCCGGGACGGCAGGCCGGCCGCGGCGGACGAGGGCGACCTGGCCGCGGCCGACCGCCGCTTCGCCCAGACGGCGCGGCTGGCCGTGGCCGTCGCCGCGATCGACCGCACGCTGCAGCAGCTCGACCTGCCGCCGATCGCGGTGGATCACGCCGCCGCGATCCGCCCGTTCTCCCCGGCCACGATCGACGCGCAGGCGCGGGCGCTGGCCGCGCGCCTGCCCGGCTGGCCCCTATCGGTGCCGCTGCGCGTGCCCCTGCGGCTGTCCAGCCCCTTCGGCCTGCGGGTCCATCCGGTGACCGGCGTCCCCACCCTGCATGCCGGGCTGGACCTGGTGGCGCCGGCGGGAACCCCGATCTACGCGACCGGCGACGGCCGCGTGCTGCGGGCCGGGCCGGCCGGCGGCTACGGCAACATGGTGGAGATCCAGCACGCCGACGGCCTGGTCACGCGTTACGGCCACATGCAGTCGATCGCGGTCGAGGCGGGGCAGCCGGTGACGGCGGCCACGGTGATCGGGCAGCTCGGCTCGACCGGCGTGTCGACCGGCCCGCACCTGCATTACGAGATCCGGCGCGCCGAGGATGAGGTCGACCCGATGCCCTTCCTGCAGGCCGGGCAGGCGCTGAAGTCGATGCTGGCCGCCGTCGTCCGGAACTGAAAGGGCGGCCCGAGTCCGGGCCGCCCTCCATCTCTCTCCGGAACCGATCCGTGGCTCAGCTTGCCCCGGCTGCCGTCACCGGACCGGCCGGGGCGGCGGGCGCGGCGACGGGAACGGCCGGCGCCGGCTCGAACACCCCGGTCCCGCCGACATTGGATGGCATCGCTTCACCGGTCTGGGTCGCGGGAACCGGCTGCCCGTCGCCGATGGTGTTGACCAGGCCGGAGACCGAGACGATCAGGCCGCTGAGATCGTTGATCGTCGACGCCTGCTCGGTCCAGCCGGTGGTCTGGTCGCCGGTGGAGATCCGGGCCTGGACCATGCCGCGCCGGACCTGGCGTTCCGCCTGCCGCAGCGCCGCATACTGCGCCGGGGTGCCATTCGGGCCGAGATTGGCCCTGGCCTCGATGACCAGCTTCTTCAGAGTGCTGAGCCGCTGCTGCATCGTATCCATCGCGCGGTCGAGCGTGACCCGCGACGACTGCGCCTTGCGGGCGATGACCTCAAGCGGCAGCGTGGTAACGGCGACGGGCGTCGCCGGCACGGTGCCCGTGGCCTCGGGCCCCTTGCCGAAGCGGGAGAACGGCTTCGGGTCCGGCAGGCGATCGGCGCAGGCGGTGCAGAGCAGGCCCAGACCGAGCACGATCATCGGCGACTTGAACGGAGACATCGGCAGCGCCTTCTCGGAGGTGGGGTCGCAGAAGCCCTGCATCCTGACCCCGGCATGGCCGCGCCAGAGCATGCGGAATTGACATGATCGTATCCGGGCGAAAGGCCGATCAATTCTGGCCCGCCTCCAGATCACGACGCATATTTCTGGAGAACAGCCCCGACCTGGAGGCAATTATGCCAATCGCAAAACACGCCTTTGCGGTTCTTTTCTTCCTGTTATTGACAACATCGGCCGCAATCGCTCAGCAGATTGCGGCCGCTCCGGCGACACCGCCGGATCCGACGGCCCGGCCATACTACCTGGCCGCCACCCTCACGGGAGAGTTCAAGACCGATCCTCTGCCGATCGGCGTCCTGGCCGGCGGGCGCGCTTCGGTCGTGGGCCTGGGCAGCGACTGCGTCGGCAACATCACGCCGGAACGCCCCGACGCGACCATCGATCTCGAAGATGTCCGAGGCCCCGTGAATTTCTATGTGGCGGCGGGCACGGACACGGCGCTGGTGGTCCACACACCGGCGGGGCAGTGGCTGTGCACCGACGACAGCGAGGCCGGGGGCGTCAACCCGGCGATGACGCTGAGCGCCCCGGGGAACGGCCGCTACGCCGTCTGGGTCGCGTCGGTCGAGGCGCCCGACCGCCCGGTGCCGGCCGTCCTGGTCGTCAGCGAGTTTCCGCCGGTCTGGTAGGCGAGGCCATGACCACCGATCCGATCCGTGACGCCGAGGCGCCGTCGGCCGAGGAGACGCGCCTTGTCGCCCCGGCCGCGCCGAATGCCTCGATCGCGCCGAGCGCCTCGGCCGGGCCGGGCGAAGCCGGCCCGTCGCTGGCCCCGGGTACGGTGGTGCTGCACACCTATCGCATCACCCGGCTGATCGGCCGCGGCGGCATGGGCGAGATCTACCAGGCCGAGCATTGCGACCAGCGGACGCTGCACGCGATCAAGATCATCCGGCCCGACCTGGTCGGCGACGAGTCGATCGTCAACCTGTTCCTGCGCGAGGCCGAGGCCCTGCGCAAGATCCGGCACGCCGCGATCGTCAGCTATGACGGGCTGTTCCGCGACGCCACCGGCCGGCTGCACCTGGTGATGGAGTATGTCGACGGCCCGTCGCTACGCGACCGGCTGCGCCAAGGCCCGCTGGCGCCGCATGAGATCGCGCAGCTGCGCGACCGGCTGGCCGCCGGGCTGGCCGAGGCACATGACAAGGGCATCTATCATCGCGACCTGTCGCCCGACAACGTGATCCTCGAGCACGGCCGGCTGGAACAGGCGAAGCTGATCGATTTCGGCATCGCCCGCTTCGCCGACCCCAGCATGCGGACCCTGGTGGGCAGCCGCTTCGCCGGCAAGCTCTCCTGGGCGTCGCCGGAGCAGATCGGCCTGTTCGGCGCCCAGGTCGACGGGCGGTCCGACATCTACAGCCTGGGCCTCGTCCTCGCCGCCGCCGCGCGCGGCCGGCCGCTGGAGATGGGCAAGACCATGATGGCCACGGTCGAGGCCCGCAAGACCACCCCCGACCTGGACGGCGTGCCGCCCGGCCTCGCCACCCAGATCACCCGCATGCTGGCCCCGGACCCGCGCGACCGGCCGCAATCGATGCGCAGCCTGGTCGACGAGGCCGAGCCCGACCGGTCCCGCTGGTCCGCGCTGCTGCGGTCGCGGCCGATCCAGGGCGCTGCCCTGCTGCTGGCCCTGGCGGTCCTCGGAGGCGGATGGTGGTGGTCCGCTTCGAGCCCGCCCCCGGCGGTGCCCGCGCCGGCATCGCTGATGTCGACAGCGCCGAGCCCGGCGGAGCCGGCAGCTGCGGCGCAGGAGCTCGACCGCCGGCAGTTGCCGCGGATCCTGGCGCAGGCGCCGGCCGAGATCTTCGCCGCCGGCCAGCGCTTCCTGACCGAGCAGCGCGACGCCGACACGGCGCTGGTGCTGTGGGAGGAAGCGTCGCGGCGCGGCAGCGGCGACGCGGCCTTCGGCATCGCGCAGTTCTACGACCCGCAGGCCCGTACCACCGGCCCGAACCCGTTCAGCGCCCCCAACCCTGCCAAGGCCCGGGAATTCTACGCCCTGGCCCTGCAGCGCGGCATCGGCATCGCCCGGGCCCGGCTGCAGGCCCTCGACAACGCGGAATCAGCGCGATGACGACACCTGCCTTCCGGCTCCGCCTCGCCGCCCTGCTGAGCTTGGCCTGGCTGGCTTTCACTCTCGGCATGCCGGCCTTCGCCCAGGATCCGGCGCCGCCTTCCGGCGCGCGCAAGCCGCTGCTGATGGAAGGCACGACCAGCCTGTGGCAACGGATCCTGACCCGTCCCGGCGCGCGGCCGTCCCCAGCCCCGGGCGGGCCGCCGGCCGCGACCGAGATCCCGCCCCTAACCATGTTCTTCGTCTATGCCCGGACCGCGGGCGACGGCGGCAACTGGCTCGAGGTCGGGTCCACCACCGGCGGCCAGACGCTCGGCTGGCTTCCCGAGGCGGAGGCGATCGACTGGAAGCAGACCCTGGTGGTGAATTTCACCAACCCGGTCAACCGCGACCGCGCCCTGTTCTTCAAGGATTCCGCGCCCCTGCTGTCGATCATGGAGGCCCCGGATGCCGACGCGCAGGCCGGCACGCTGCGCCAGGCCGCCACGGCCGGAACGCTGCCGTCGGACAGCCCGATCGCGGCGATCGAGCCTTCGACCTGGGTCGATCCGGCCAAGGACTTCTACCTGCTGCCGATCCTGAACTGGACCGACGGCTATTTCGCCAAGGGCTTCCCCGGCCTGGCCCTGCAGGTGGCGGCGACCTCGCTGCAGGAATCGGCCAATCCGCCGGCGCAGGCGACCGACGCCGCCGACACGGCGCAGGTGATGGCCGGCTATCGCGCCGGCGTCGTCTTCGTCGTCGATACAACAGTGTCGATGGACCCCTATGTGGCGCGGACGCGCGAGACCATCCGCACCCTGATCGAGAAGCTGCATGCCGAGGAGGGCGACAGGCTGAGCCTCGGCCTGGTCGGGTTCCGCGACGTGCTCGATGACGGCCGGCCGGACGAATACATCGCCAAGGTGTTCGCCACCCTGTCCGACGGACTCGACCCGAAGGGCTTCCTCGACCGTTTCGACCCGGCCAAGGTCTCGCATGCCGACAACCGCGACTTCCGCGAGGATTCCTTCGCCGGGGTCAAGGCCGCGCTGGACGACATCGACTGGACCGGCGTTGCCGGCCGCCTGATCGTCCTGATCACCGATGCCAGCCCGCGCCGGGCCAACGACCCTTACTCGTCCACCCATCTCGACCCCGACCAGCTGCGGCTGCTGGCCCAGTCGAAGGGCGCCGCGGTGCTGGTGATCCACCTGAAGACCGCGGCCGGCAAGGACGACCACGCCGCCGCCGAGGAGGCCTATCAGCCGCTGTCCGACTATCCCAATGTCGGCAGCCTGTACTTCCCGATCGAACGCGGCGATCTCGGCACCTTCGGGTCGGTGATCGACCGCATCGCCGGGATCATGCTCGGCCAGATGCAGTCGGCCGCGGACGGTCAGGTGGCGGTCGCGACGGATGCGCCTTCCGCCCTCCCTGTCGACACCAAGGCCGGCGATCCGAGCCGGGAGGCGCTGGCCCGCACCGGACTGGTCGGGCGCGCCATGCAGCTCGCCTATCTCGGCCGGAAGGAAGGCGGTCACGTCCCCCGCCTGTTCTCGTCCTGGATCTCGGACCGCGACATCGCCAACCCGGCCCGCAAGGCGCTCGACGTGCGCGTCCTGATCTCCAAGAACCAGCTGTCCGACCTGCAGACCACGCTCGGCGCCATCATCGATGCCGGCGAGGCGACGCGGGTGGCGCCGAACGACTTCTTCCGCCAGCTGCGCAGCGCCGCCGCGACCATGGCCCGACGGCCGGAGGGCGTCGGCCGGGAGGATGCGCGGCACCTGGCGGATCTCGGCCTGATCGGTGAATACCTCGAAGGCCTGCCCTATCGCAGCCGGATCATGGAGCTGACCGAGGATGACTGGCTGTCCTGGAGCTTCGGCCAGCAGCGCCAGTTCCTGGACGACCTGCAGGCCAAGGTGACCCTGTACCAGCAGGTCTACGACAACACCGACCTGTGGATCGCGCTCGACGGGCAGCGCACCGGCGGCGACGCGGTCTATCCGATGCCGCTCGATGCGCTGCCATGATCGGCCCGGCTCCCGTCTACACGCTGCGCAACGTGGTGCTGCGGCGCGGCGGCCGCAAAGCCGGGTTCGAGCTGCATGTCAGCAACCTAGTGGTGCCGCGCAGCGAGATCCTGTTCCTCAATGGCCAGTCCGGCTCCGGCAAGTCGACCCTGCTCGACCTGCTGGCGGGAACGCTGGCGCCCGACCGGGCGGAGGTCTTCGAGATGGCGGCGCTCGGCCGTCCGCCGCTGGATCTCGCGGCGCTGTGGCGCCGGCGGCGGCAGGACGCGTTCGCCGCCGTCCGGGCCAGCAGCATCGGCTATGTGCTGCAGACCGGCGGCCTGCTGCCCTATCTCTCGGTGGTCGAGAACATCGCCCTGACCGCCCGCCTGGCCGGGCGCTACGATCCCGGCCATGTCCGCGAGCTGGCGGACCGGCTGGGCCTCAGCCGGCTGCTCGGCCTCAGGCCGGACCGGCTGTCGGTCGGCGAGCGGCAGCGGGTCGCCATCGCCCGCGCCCTGGCCCATCGCCCGGACGTCCTGCTGGCCGACGAGCCCACCGCCTCGCTCGACCCGCCGACGGCCGACCGGGTCTTCGCCCTGCTGGTCGAGACGGTCGAACGGTTCCGGACCACTGCCGTCATCGCGTCGCATGACTGGTCGCGCACGCAGGCCACCGGGCGGCGGACCATCGGCCATGCCCTGCGCCGCGAGGACGACGTCGTGCGCGCCTATTTCTGGACCTGAGCCGATGATCGGACGCATTGCCATGGCGGCGCGCCTCGCCACCCGGGATTTCGGCCATGATTGGCGCATCGCGCTGTGCCAGGTGCTGGGCCTGGCGGCCGTGCTGGCGCCCCTTCTCGTCCTGTTCGGGCTGCGCTTCGGCCTGATCGACACCCTGGCCCAACGCCTGATCGAGGATCCCCGCAACCGTGAGATCGTCGCCGCCGGCAGCGGCCACTTCGTCGACGCCTTCTTCGCCGAGCTCGCCGACCGGCCGGACGTCGCCTTCGTCACCCCGGCGACCCGGGCAATCGCCGCCGGCGTCACCCGGCTGCGCAGC
Source organism: Inquilinus sp. OTU3971 (assembly GCF_038440215.1). Classification (NCBI taxonomy): domain Bacteria; kingdom Pseudomonadati; phylum Pseudomonadota; class Alphaproteobacteria; order Rhodospirillales; family Rhodospirillaceae; genus Inquilinus; species Inquilinus sp. OTU3971. Next base: position 38,047 of record NZ_JASATH010000055.1, read on the forward strand.
GAGGCCGGCGGCCGCATCCTGTCGGGCACGCCGCTGCTGCCGACCGGGTCGGGCGACCCGATGCTCGGCGCGGCCGAGCCCCCGGCCGGCGCCGCGGTGGTGCTGACGCGCCGGCTGGCCGAGTCCCTGGGCGTCGCCGAGGGGGGCCGGCTGATCGCCGAGATCACCCGTCAGCGCGACGGCGTGCTGGAGGCGCAGCGCATCCCGCTCACCGTCTCCGGCATCACCGACCAGCCGGTCTCGCCGGGCGAGGCGATGCTGGCGCCGCTCGACCTGCTGGTCGCCACCGAGGACTGGCGGGACGGCTATGCCGTCGACGACCGCGGATGGCCCGGGGCGCCGCGGCCGCAGGCCGAGCGCAGCTTCGCCCGGTTCCGCCTCTACGCCCGCTCGATCTACGACGTGGCCGGGCTGGAGCAGGCGTTCCGGCGCCAGGACATCGCGGTCCGCACCGCCGCGGCCGACATCGCCCAGATGCAGTCGCTCGACCGCAACCTCGGCGTCGCCTTCTGGCTGATCGCCGGCTGCGGCGGCTTCGGCTACCTGATCTCGCTGGCGGCCGGGCTGCGCAGCCATGTCGAGCGCAAGCGGCGCGACCTCGCCCTGCTGCGGCTGATCGGCCTGCCGACCCGCGCTTTGGTCGCCTTCCCGGTCACCCAGGCCGTGCTGATCGCCCTGCTCGGCCTGGTCCTCGGCGGCACGGTGTTCCAGGGGGCCGCCACCGTGCTCAACACCGTATTCGCCACCGGGCTGCTGCCCGGCGAGCGCATCTGCCGGCTGCTGCCCGTCCATCTCGGCGTGGCCGCCGCGGCGACGATGGCGGCGGCGCTGCTGTCGGCCAGCTGGGGCGGCCTGCTGGCAGCCCGGATCGAGACCTCCAAGGAGCTCCGCGATGGCTGAGCGCAGGCCGTCCTCTCTCTGGGGCCTGCTGATCGGCGTGGCGCTGCTGGCCGCCGCTCACCCGGCCATCGCCGACGACGATCCCTGGCCGGCGGAGGCCTACAACCCCGCCCCGGCCGAAGGTGACGTTGTGCTGCCGATGCCCTGCGGCGGCGCCATGGCATTCCGTCGCGTCGCCCTGCCCTCGACCGGGGTGCTCGACGACGTCCGGGTCCAGTTCGGCGACGCCCAGCCCGAGCTCGGCTTCTTCAGCGACCGGCGCTATGACGTGATCGCCGGCGCCTTCGGCGACCCGGCCGTACCCGGCACCCGCTATTTCCTGATCGGCAAATACGAGGTCACGCGCGCCCAATGGGCCGCGCTGTCCGGCGATGCGTGCCCCGATCCGGGGATGCGGCAGCGCGTGCCGCAGACCGAGATCTCCTGGTTCGACGTGGTCAGCTTCGCCAACCGCTATTCGCAGTGGCTGCTGGCCCATGCCCGCGACGCGCTGCCGGCGGAATCGGGCACGCCCGGCTTCCTGCGCCTGCCGACCGAGGACGAGTGGGAGTACGCCGCCCGCGGCGGCATGACCGTGTCCTCCGAGAACTTCCTGGCGGCCCGATTTCCGATGCCGGAGGGCGCCGCCGACTACATCTGGTACCAGGGCACCGGCTCGGCCGAGGGCCGGCTGCACCCGGTCGGGCTGCTCAAGCCCAACCCGCTCGGCCTGTATGACATCCTGGGCAATGCCGCGGAGATGATGCTCGAATCCTTTCGGCTGAACCGCCGCGGCCGCCTGCACGGCCAGGCCGGCGGGTTCATCGCGCGCGGCGGCGACTACAACACGCCGCTGAGCCAGATCCGGACCGGGATGCGGGTCGAAATGCCCTATTACGCCGCCGGCGCCGCCACGGCCACGGAAAGCCGGCAGCTGGGCTTCCGCCTGGTGGTCGCGGCGCCGGTGGTGACCTCGCCCGAGAAGCTGACCGAGATCGAGAAGGCCTGGGAGGCGATGCCGTCCTCCGGCGAGGCGCCGTCGACCGCGCGCCGCGAGGACGCCGCGCTGGGCACCCTCGATCGCCTCGCCGACCACGCGGGCGACGAGACGGTCCGCACCCAGCTGCGCGACGCCGGCCGGTCGATCCGCGAGGCGCTGGTCGACCGCAACGACGCGCGTGACCGGACCATCCGGCTGCTGATCAATGTCGGCGCCCTGCTCGGCAACAAGCTGCGCGTCGACCATCAGCGGCTGCTGGCGGTGCAGCGGGCGATCGAGGGTGTGGCCCGGCCGGCGCTGCGGCAGCTGCAGGCGCGGCGCCAGGATCCGCAGATCCGCAAGGCGATCGCCGACGCCATCGCGCGGATCGGCGAGATGGAGGGCCAGCGCGACGGGCTGGAGGACACCGTCAAGACCTCGCGCGAGACCTACGTCGACACCGTGCTCAGCACCAGCAGCGACTATTCGGACGAGGTCATCACCGCCCAGCTGCCGGCGCTGAAGGCCGAACTGCACGCCCGCGGCTCCGACGCGCTGCTGCCCTATGTCGACATCTTCGTCCAGCACATGCGGCGGATGCGCGACAACAGCGCCGCCGACCCGCAAAGCCTGATCGACGACCTGACCCGGGGGGGGGGGGGGGCCCACGGGCCCCCCGGCCCCGCG
>NZ_JASATH010000056.1:0-39854 GCF_038440215.1 Inquilinus sp. OTU3971
GGGGGGGGCCCCCCCCCCCCCCCCCCAATACCGGTCCGGTCATCGACATGTTGGGTTCGCCGCGGCGAACCCAACCTACGCGCGGGACAGCGGATCGTTCTCCAGCAGGATCGGCGCGCCATGCGGCGTGGCCCGGGCGGCACGGTCCCAGGCGTCCTTGCGCCGGCCCAAAGCTCCGGCATCGACGACGCCCTTGGCCTGCACCAGCCGCTCCAGCGCCGCCAGCCAGTGCTCGTAGTAGCGGCCGCCATCGTCCGGGTCGCCGGCGGCCCCGGCACGGGCGATCTCCGCCGCCAGCGCCGCCGCCCATTCCGGCCAGGTGAACACGCCGCGCTGGTGCAGCGCTACCGCCATGGCGAAGGCCTGGGCCTGCCAGGGCTCGGCGAAGACCGGCCCATCGGCGTCGCGCGGTGGCAGCGGCGCGGCGCCGTCCAGCGCCGCGATCACCGCCTCATGCCGGCTCAAGATAGCCCTCCCAGGCGTCGATCGAGACGGTCAGGGTCGGGTCGGCGGCCTCACCCCACAGCTCGCGCCCGCCGAAGCGCACGGTGTAGAGCCATTGCGGGCTCTCGCCGCGGCCATGGGCATTGCTGTCCGGCAGCACGAAGACGCCGTGCACGCGTTCGATCTCGCCCACCTTGCCGCGGGCGTAGCGCGGCAGCCTGGTGTGGCCGGTGGGATGTTCGTTGCGGGTCAGCACCACGTCGCCGACGGCGAAACGTGCCGGCGCCGCTTCCGGTCGCTGGTAGTTCGTGCCGCGCGCCAGCACAGTGGCAACCTGGTCCGCCTGCAGCACCTTCTGGCCGGGGACCGGCGGGTCGATCGCGCGCCCGGCCTTCAGCTCCGCCGCCGAGACCAGGCCGGCGCCCTGCAGCAGCTTCTCCAGCCCCTTGGTCCAGATCTCGTAGTAGCTGGAGGACAGGTAGTCGGCCGGGTGCAGCGTCTCCCGCGCATGCCGGCTGATATCGATGTTCCAGCGGCCCAAGGCACCCGCCGCCAGGGTGAGGGCGAGGGCCCGCTTCTCCCACTCGGCATGGAAGCGGACATCCTCCGGCTCCGGCACCACCGGGCCGAAGCCCATCATGCCGCCGAGATCCTGGGCGCCGTTCATCGCGCGGCCTCCGGTTGCCGGGCCAGCCCGGCGCCGATCATGCTGTCGCGGGTGACGAGGTCGGCCAGCGCCTCCTCGTCCCAGCCCTCGGTGCCGGCCGGGCGCATCGGGATCACCAGGTAGCGGGTCTCGGCGGTCGAATCCCAGACCCGGATCTTCGTCTCGGCCGGCAAGGTGACGCCGAAATCGGCCAGCACGCCGCGCGGGTCGATCACCGCGCGCGACCGGTAGGGCGCCGATTTGTACCAGACCGGCGGCAGGCCCAGCACCGGCCAGGGGTAGCAGGAGCACAGGGTGCAGACGACGAGGTTGTGGGTGTCGGGCGTGTTCTCGACCGCGACCATGTGCTCGCCCTGGCGGCCGACGAAGCCGAACTCGGCGATCGCGGCGCTGGCATCGGCCCGCAGCCGGTCGCGATAGGCCGGGTCGGCCCAGGCCTTGGCCACCACCCGGGCGCCGTTGCGCGGGCCGATCTTCGTCTCATAGGTCTCGATCAGCACGTCGAGCGCGGCCGGGTCGACATAGCCCTTCTCGACCAGGATCGATTCCAGCGCCTTCACCCGCAGCGCGATCTCCGGCAGCGCGCTGCCTTCATGCTCATGCTCGTGGTCATGGTCGTAATGGTCGTAGGCGGTCATGGACCTCGCTCCGCGCATCGGAATCGGCGGGGGAGAACCCAGCCTACCCCCACACCCGCATTCGTGCTAGCAAACCGGCCGACCGACAACCTGGAACACCGGAGCCGTCCGATGGCCGCCGAAACCGCATTCCGCACCGAGACCGACAGCCTGGGCGCCGTCGAGGTGCCGGCCGACCGCTACTGGGGCGCGCAGACGCAGCGCAGCCTGCAGAACTTCAAGATCGGCGGCGAGCGCATGCCGGCCCCGCTGGTGCGGGCGCTGGGCATCCAGAAGAAGGCCTCGGCCCTGGCCAATGTCGCGCTCGGCGAGCTCGATGCGACGGTCGGCAACGCCATCGTCGCCGCCGCCGAGGAGGTGATCGACGGCACCCTGGCCGACCACTTCCCGCTGGTGGTGTGGCAGACCGGGTCCGGCACCCAGACCAACATGAATGCCAATGAGGTGATCTCGAACCGCGCCATCGAGATCCTGGGCGGCGAGATCGGCTCGAAGAAGCCGGTGCATCCGAACGACCACGTCAACCGCGGCCAGTCCTCGAACGACAGCTTCCCGACGGTGATGCACATCGCCGCGGTCGAGCAGATCGGCCACGAGCTGCTGCCGAGCCTGGAGCACCTGCACCGCGCCCTGGCCGCCAAGTCGGCGGAGTTCAAGGACATCGTCAAGATCGGCCGCACCCATCTGCAGGATGCGACGCCGCTGACGCTGGGCCAGGAGTTCTCCGGCTACGCCCGGCAGATCGAGCTGGGCATCGCCCGGGTGAAAGGCTGCCTGCCGCATCTCCTCGATCTCGCCCAGGGCGGCACCGCCGTCGGCAGCGGGCTGAACGCCAAGGAGGGCTTCGCCGAGGCCTTCGCGGCGCATGTCGCCACCATCACCGGCTTCCCGTTCAAGACCGCGCCGAACAAGTTCGAGGCGCTGGCTGCGCATGACGCCTGCGTCGAGGCCTCGGGCGTGATGAACACCGTGGCCGTCTCGCTGATGAAGATCGCCAACGACATCCGGATGCTCGGTTCCGGCCCGCGCTGCGGCATCGGCGAGATCCACCTGCCGGAGAACGAGCCCGGCTCCTCGATCATGCCGGGCAAGGTCAACCCGACCCAGTCCGAGGCGATGACCATGGTCTGCACCCAGGTCATGGGCAACCACGTCACCGTCACCATCGCCGGCTCGAACGGCCATTTCGAGCTGAACGTGTTCAAGCCGGTGATCATCTACAACCTGCTGCAGTCGATCCGCCTCCTGGCCGATTCCTGCCGCAGCTTCACCGACAACTGCGTCGTCGGCATCGAGGCGCGGACTGAGCGGATCGAGCAGCTGCTGCACGAATCGCTGATGCTGGTGACGGCGCTGAACCCGCATATCGGCTACGACAATGCCGCCAAGGTGGCGAAGAAGGCGCATGCCGAGAACACCACGCTGAAGCAGGCGGCGATCGCGCTCGGCCTGCTGACCGCCGAGCAGTTCGACCAGTGGGTGCGGCCGGAGACCATGGTCGGCCCGTCGGCCTGACCGTGAAGCGGTGAGCGGCGTCCGCAAGCGGTCGGTCAGCATCGCCGGCCACGCCACCAGCGTGTCGCTGGAGCCGGCCTTCTGGGACGCCCTCACCCGCCTGGCGGCCGCGCGCCGCCTGCCGGTCAACCGGCTGGTCGAGGCGGTCGACGCCGCCCGCGACCCGGACGGCAACCTGTCCAGCGCGCTGAGGACCGCGGTCCTTGAGGCGGCGCTGGCCCGGGAGATCTGACAGCAAAAAGCCCCGGCAGCTTGGCCGGGGCTTTTCGTCATCGGGCTGCCGGGATCAGCCGCCGCACTGCGCGGTGTAGGACTGGTCGCCCGTTGCGACCTGCTGGTCGACCTGCTGGATCTGCGCGTCGGTCAGGCTCAGCTCCGACTTGCAGGTCTTGTAGATCGCGACGAGCTTCTTGGTCTCGTCCATCAGCTCCTTGCTGGACGAGCATTGCTCGTCCTTCGAGGGCTGGGCCTGCATCTTGGCCATCGCGGCCTGGGTCAGGGTCTGGATCTTCTGGGCCTGGGCCTGGGCGTCTTCGGTGCATCCGGCGAAGGCCGGCGAGGCCGCGAGGATGGCAATGGCGGCGGCGAGGAAAATGCGCTTCACGAAAAGCTCCTTGGGCTTCCTGGATGGGCTGCTCCGGAGCGAGCCGGAGCGGCGTGCAGAGAACCCATGGTAACGGACCGAGTTCCCAGAAAATTGTGAAGAATTGCGGCGACCCGCGTTGGCGATAGGACGCCGCTACTTGTCGTTCGACCACCAGGCTTCCAGCACCGTGCCGTAGGTCGGGTTGACGCTGGTGACGCGGCCGAGATCGCCCCAATAGGCGACATAGTCGCGGTCGAGATAGTAGAGCGGCACCACGTAGTTGCCCCACAGCAGCACCCGGTCGAGGGCATGCGCCGCGGCCTGCAGGTCCTCCTGGCTGCGGGCGGCATTGACGGCCTTGATCATGGCGTCGACCACCGGGCTCTTCACCCCAGGATAGTTGCGAGTGCCGGGCACGTCGGCCGAGCCGCTGCCCCAGTAGCGCGACTGCTCCGAGCCGGGCGACAGGGTGGAGATCCAGGTGTTCAGGATCACGTCGAAGTCGTAGCCCTCGGTGCGGTTGGCGTATTGTGCGGATTCGACCAGCCGGATCGTGGCCTGGATGCCGAGCCGGCGCAGCTGGTCGGCATAGGCCAGGGCGATCCGCTGGAAGCCCTTGTTCTGCAGCAGGATCTCGAAGCGGAACGGCGTGCCGCTGGCGTCGACCAGCACATTGTCCTTGATGGTCCAGCCCGCCTCGGCCAGCAGCGCCTGCGCCGCCCGCAGATTCTCGCGGCTGCGGCCGCTGCCGTCGCTCGGCGGCAGGGTATAGGGCTCGGCGAAGAGCTGCGGCGGCAGCTGGTCGCGGAACGGCTCCAGCAGCTGCAGCTCGGCCCCTTGCGGCGTATCCGTCGCGGCCAGCGCCGAATTGGCGAAATAGCTGTCGTCGCGCTTGTACTGGCCGCCGAGCAGGGTCTTGTTCACCCATTCGAAGTCGAAGGCCAGGATCATCGCCCGGCGCACCCGCGGATCGGTGAAGATCGGCCGCCGCGTGTTCATGGCGAAGCCCATCATCCCGACCGGCCGGAAATGCGGCAGGGTCAGCATGGTGACGCGGCCGTCCTGCACCGCCGGGAAGTCGTAGGCGCCGCTGACCCATTTCTCGGCGTCGCGTTCCCGACGCCAATTGTAGGCGCCGGCCTTGAACGCCTCCAGCGCCGTGTCGGCGTCGAGGTAGAAGTCGAAGCGCAGCGTGTCGAAATTGTACAGCCCGCGCATCGCCGGCAGGTCCGCCGCCCACCAGTCCTTGACCCGGTCCAGCGTGATGCTGCGCCCGGCATCGACCGCGCCGATCGCATAGGGGCCGGCGCCGAGCGGCGGATCGAGGCTCGGCTGGTCGAACGGGTGGCTCGAATACCAGGCCTTGCTCAGGATCGGCTGCATCGCGACCACCAGCGGGTTCTCGCGCGCCCCGCCCTCCTTGAAGCGGAAGCGCACGGTGCGGTCGTCGATGCGGTCGATGCCGTCCATCGCTTCATACAGCGCGCGGGTGTTGGGCAGCCCCTTCGTCCCCTGGGTCGCCCAAGTGAAGATCACGTCGTCCGCGGTCAGCGGCGAGCCGTCATGGAACACCGCCTTGGGGTTGAGCCAGAAGGTGACCGTGCGCCGGTCCTCCGACATCTCCGCGCGTTCAGCGACATAGGGATACAGCGTGAAGGGCTCATCCCAGCCCCGGGTCATCAGGCTGGCGAAGTTGTAGGGCGGCACGATCAGCCGGACCTGGTCAGTCTGGCCGCCGATGATGAAGGGGTTCAGCGTGTCGAAGCTGCCGACCACCGCCTGGCGCAACTCACCGCCCTTAGGCGCGTCCGGGTTGGCATAAGCGAAATGGTCGAAGCCGGGCGGGTATTTCGGTTCGCCATGCATGGCGATTCCGCCTCCAGGCACCCCGGCCTGCGTCTGAGCGGCGGCCGGCAGGGCGCCGAGCAGCAGGACGGCAAGGGCGAGTCGGAGCAGGAGGCGGGCGATGCGCATGCGGCTTGTCCGGGCGGGAATCGATGGGGCGCAGTCTTCCCGCCGAAGGGCCGCGGTGCAAGACCGATGCATCCGGATGGTTTCCTTGACAAGTGTTGCGCAATCATCGCACGATTTCGCCCGACATAATGAATGCGAATTGCGTTCGGCGGGCATCTTCGGATCGAAGCTGACCGGACACGTCCGGCGATGTCACAGGGGGAGGAAACCATGGCCATCAGCAGGGCTTTGCTGTTGTCGACGGTGCTGGTCGTCCTGAGCGGCCCGGCCGTTGCACAGAACACACCGCATGTCACCTGGCACGACGACGGCACGGTGACGCTCAAATCCGATCCCGAATACGGGATGGAGATCAAGACGACGAAGGAGGAGCTGGGCTCCCTCTTCGGTCCGGGCCAGAAGCCCTTCGAGGGCGAGACGGTCACCATCCTCAGCCTCGATTCCGGCCCCAAGGGCGGCATCTCCGGCCCGGTCTACATGTTCCGCCCGATCTGGGAGGAGCTGACCGGCGCCAAGCTGAACATCGCGCTGACCCCGATCTCGGAGCTCTACACCAAGACCTTCCTCGACCTGCGCAACGGCACGGGCGAGTACGACGCCATCATCGTCGGAGCCTTCTTCTACGGCGACCTGATCGCCGGCAAATACATCCTGCCGGTCGACGAGTGGAAGAAGAGCGGCGAGTACCCGAAATGGGACTATGACGTGATGCCGCCGGCGCTACGCAATATCTACACCTGGGACAATGTCGGCTACGGCGTGCTCAGCGATGCTGACGGGCAGATCCTGTACTACCGCCGCGACCTGCTGACCGACCCGACGCACCAGGCGGCGTTCAAGGCGGAATACGGCTACGACATGCCGGCGCCGCCGAAGACGCTGCAGCAGCTGCGCGACATCGCCAAGTACTTCAACGGCAAGAACTTCGACAGCAACGACCCGGAGCCGGACAGCGGCGCGGTGCTGCACCTCAAGGTGCGCGAGCAGGGGCTGTACCACTTCACCACCCTCGCCACCTCCTTCGCCATGACGCCGGGCGACAAGCTGGACCGGACCCACAATGTTTACTGGTTCGACCCGGTCGACATGAAGCCGCTGATCAACAGCCCCGGCCACGTCAAGGCGCTGGAGTTCCTGAAGGAGCTGGCCGCCTTCGGTCCCCCGGCCCAGGTGAGCTGGAGCCTGGGCGAGGCCTGGGACTATTTCCTGCGCGGCAAGGCGGTGTTCAACTTCTCCTACGGCGATGTCGGCGCGCTGGCGCAGGACCCGGAGCGGTCGAAGATCCGCGGCAAGCTCGGCTCCGCGGCCCTGCCGGCCTCGGACACCTATTGGGACATGGAGCAGAAGACCTTCGTGACGGTGAAGGAGCCGCGGCAGGTGGGCAACGTCACCGGCGGGTCCTGGCACGGCGTGGTCTCGTCGCTTGGCCAGTCTCCCGAGGCCGCCTACAGCCTGCTGTCGCTGATGGCGATCAAGCCGTCGCAGAAGTTCCTGGCCACGATCGGCTGGGACGGCGTCGACCCCGGCTATTCCTACCAGTGGCTGGAGCCGACCGGCGAGGCGAAGCTGACCGACTATACCGAATCTGCCTTGAAATGGGACGCCCAGGACGTGAAGGAGTACCTGGACGCCTACCACAGCAACTACAACGCCAAGACCATGCTGCCGTATATGCGGATTACCGGCACGCAGGAATATTACGACGCGCTGGACAGCAACCTGTCGGCGGCGATGAGCGGGTCGAAGACGCCGCAGCAGGCACTGGACGACACCGCGGCGGCCTGGGAGCAGATCACCGACCGCCTCGGCCGCGACCAGCAGCTGAAGAACTACCAGGCGGCGATCGGCTGGAAGGGCGAATGAGCCGGGCACGAACCAGTGCCTGATGCGTAACGGGAAGGGGGACGAGACGGCACGATGCGCTGGACCGGACGGATCCGCCTGCTGTTCCTGACCCCGGCGGTGGCCTGGGTGCTGGCCTTCACCATCTTCCCGACGCTCTACACCGTCTACGCCGCCTTCCACACGGTAAAGACCGAGACCGTGACCACCCGGGCCGAGGTGCCGCGGCTGGATGCCAGCGGCAACCCGGTGCTGAAGGCGGACGGCACGCCGCGCACCCGGACCGAGGTGACGCGCGCGACCGTCAACACCTGGGACTTCGTCGGCCTGGGCAATTTCGGCCGCGTCTTCACCGACCCCCAGGTGCGCGAGGCGGCGCGGGTGACCGCGATCTTCGTGGTCGTCTCGGTCAGCGTCGAGATGGGGCTCGGCCTGCTGCTGGCTTTCCTGTTCAACCGCAGCATCCCGGGCCGCGGCATCCTGCGCACGATCATGATCCTGCCGATCTTCGCCACCCCGGTTGCGGCCGGCTACCTGTTCTTCACCATCTTCTACGAGGCCGGCGGGCCCCTGGGCTGGACCGGCATCCCCTGGCTGTCGAACCCGGGCTGGGCCCTGGTGTCGATCATGATCGTCGACGTCTGGCAGTGGACGCCGTTCTGCTTCCTGGTCCTGCTGGCCGGGCTGCAGGGCGTCCCCGACGACTTGATCGAGGCGGCACGGCTGGAGACCAAGTCCAGCTTCCGGATCTGGACCGGGGTGGTGCTGCCGCTGATGACGCCGGTGATCGTGATCGTGCTGCTGCTGCGCCTGGCCGAGGCGATGAAGGTGTTCGACGTCGTCGCCTCGCTGACCGTGGGCGGGCCCGGCAACGCCACCCAGTCGGTCTCCTACCTCGCCTTCCGCACGGGCTTGCGCTTCTTCGACGTCGGCTACGCCTCGGCCCTGGCGCTGACCCTGCTGGCCGTGGTGATGGCGATCGTCACCCTGTTCTTCAAGCGGGTGCGCAATGTCTACGCCTGACGCCGCCGCCCCGATCCACGAAGCCCCGGTCGACCGGGTCAAGCCGCTGGGCCGGCGCAGCGGCATGGCCGACTCCCTGTGGTCGCTGGTCGCGATCGCCGCCACGATCCTGTTCTTCTTCCCGCTCTACTGGGCGATCTCGACCGCGCTGCGCAACCCGGCCGACACCTTCACCGTGGCCGGGCTCGGCATCCCGTGGCTCGACTTCCAGCCGACCCTGAACAACTTCGCGGTGGAGTTGAGCACGCCGGAGGGCTGGCGCGCGCTGCAGACCAGCCTGATCGTCTCGCTCAGCGCCGTGGCCCTCGCCCTCGCGCTCGGCCTGCCGGCGGCCTATGCGCTGGCCCGGTTCCGGTTCTGGAGCAACAGCGACATCACCATCTGGTTCCTGTCGCAGCGCGTGCTGCCGCCGGTGGCGACGCTGCTGCCCTTCTACATCGTGTTCCGCTCGCTCGACATGCTGGACAGCAAGACGGCGCTGATCCTGTGCAACGCTACCTTCATCCTGCCCTTCGTCGTCGTCATCCTGCGCCAGACCTTCCTCGACCTGCCGGTCGAGCTGGAGGAGGCGGCGCTGGTCGACGGCGCGTCGCATTGGCAGGCCTTCCTGCGCATCGCCCTGCCCCTGGCGGCGCCGGCGGTGGCGGCCACCGCCATGATCATCTTCGCCTTCGCCTGGAACGAGTTCCTGTTCTCCTCGTCGCTCGGCATCACCGAGACCAAGATGATGCCCGCCCACATGGCCGGCGCGGTCGACACCCGCGGCGTGCAGTTCTGGTTCATGGCGACCCGGGCGCTGATCGCGATGATCCCGCCGGTGCTGCTGGCGCTGCTGGCCCAGCGCTACATCGTGCGCGGCCTGACGCTGGGGGCGGTCAAGGGGTGAGGGCGGAGGCTCATAACCACGATAGTCGAGAGCAAAAGGAGTCCCCTCCCCTTGCGGGAGGGGGACTAAAAAGGAACGGGCTCAAGTCATTCTGAAAAGGGCTCGCTTGCGGGAGAGGCAATCGAACCGCGCCGGCCTTACTCCGCCGCCCGCGCCAGCGGCGGCCAGACGTCCCAGATCTCCTCGGCGTAGTCGCGCACCGTGCGGTCGGAGGAGAACCAGCCGACATGGGCGGTGTTCTGGATCGCCATCCGGGTCCAGCCGGCGCGGTCGCGGTACAACGCGGCGGCGCGGGCCTGGGCCTCCCAATAGGCGGCGAAATCGGCCGCCACCAGGAACCAGTCGCTGTGCCGCAGCGCGTCGGTGAGCGGCCGGAACCGGCCCGGATCGTCGGGCGAGAAGGTGCCGTCCTCGATCGCCGCCACGGCCCGGGCCAGGCGCGGATCGGTCGCGATCACCGCCGCCGGGTCGTAGCCCTGGGCCCGCTTCGCCGCCACCTCGGCCGCGGTCAGGCCGAAGATCAGGACGTTGTCCGCACCCACCCGCTCGGCGATCTCGACATTGGCGCCGTCCAGCGTGCCGATGGTGATCGCGCCGTTCAGCGCGAACTTCATGTTGCCGGTGCCCGAGGCCTCCATGCCGGCGGTCGAGATCTGCTCCGACAGGTCGGCGGCCGGGATGATGCGCTCCGCCAGCGTGACGTTGTAGTTCGGCAGGAACACCATCTTCAGCTGGTCGCGGATCTCGGCGTCGGCGTTGATCACCTTGGCCACGTCGTTGGCCAGCTTGATGATCAGCTTGGCCGTGGCGTAGCCCGGGGCGGCCTTGCCGGCGAAGATCTTGACCCGCGGCGTCCAGGCCGCGTCCGGCGTGTCGCGCATCTCCTGCCACAGCGCCACGGCATGCAGGATGTTCAGGAGCTGGCGCTTGTATTCGTGGATGCGCTTGACCTGGACGTCGAACATCGCGTCGCCGGAGACGCGGAGGTCGGCGATCTCGCCGATATGATGCGCCAGCAGGGCCTTGTTGCGGCGCTTCACCGCCCAGAACGCCTCGCGGAAGGCGCTGTCCTCGGTCTTGCCGGCCAGGGCCGACAGCCGCTCCAGATCGTCCTCCCAGCCGGTGCCGATCATGTTGTGGATCAGCTGCGCCAGGTTCGGGTTGGCCTGCACCAGCCAGCGGCGCGGGGTGATGCCGTTGGTCTTGTTGGTGATCCGGCCCGGGAACTCCTCGTTCAGGTCGCGGAACACGGTCTCGCGCATCAGCTGGGTGTGCAGCGCCGAGACGCCGTTGACCCGGTGGCTGCCGAGGAAGGCCAGCGGCCCCATGCGCACCCGGCGGTCCCAGCCTTCCTGGATCAGCGACAGGGTGGACAGGCGGCTCGGGTCCTTCGCCACCACGCGCGAGGTCTTCAGGAAGCGGTCGTTGATCTCGTAGATGATCTGCAGGTGGCGCGGCAGCACCCGCTCCAAGAGCGCCACCGGCCAAGTCTCCAGCGCCTCCGGCATCAGCGTGTGGTTGGTGTAGCTGATGCAGCCGGTGGTGATCTTCCAGGCGCGGTCCCAGTCCAGCCGGTGCCGGTCGATCAAGAGGCGCATCAGCTCCGGCACGGCGATCGCCGGATGGGTGTCGTTCAGCTGCATCGCCGCCTTGGCCGGCAGGTCGTCATAGCCGTCGTGGTGCATCCGGTGCCGGCGCAGCACGTCCTGCAGCGAGGCCGAGGTGAAGAAGTATTCCTGCTTGAGCCGCAGCTCCTGCCCCGCCGGGGTGTTGTCGTTCGGGTACAGCACGCGCGACAGGGTCTCGGACAGGATCTTGTCCTCGACCGACTTCATATAGTCGCCGGAGTTGAAGCGGACGAGGTCGAACTCCCGCACCGGCTTGGCCGACCACAGCCGCAGGGTGTTGACCGTGTCGCCGCCCCAGCCGACCACCGGCGTGTCGTAGGCAACGGCGAGCACCCGCTGGCTGCCCTGCCAGCGCGCCGTCGGCTTGCCGCCCGGACCGGGCTCGCCGGGCTCGACCTTGCCGTAGAAATCGATCGGGAAGGCCACCTCCGGCCGCTCGAACTCCCACGGATTGCCGAATTTCAGCCAGTCCTCGGGATACTCGACCTGCCAGCCGCGGTCGAACTGCTGCTCGAACAGCCCGTATTCGTAGCGGATGCCGTAGCCGGTGCCAGCGATGCCGAGCGTGGCCATGCTGTCGAGGAAGCAGGCGGCGAGGCGGCCGAGGCCGCCATTGCCGAGCGCCGCGTCGGGCTCGACCTCCAGCACGGCGCCGAGGTCGACGCCGAAATCGGCCAGCGCCTCGCGGCAGGTGTCGTAGACACCGAGATTGGTCAGCGCGTTGGCCATCAGCCGGCCGACCAGGAACTCCAGGCTGAGATAGTAGACCCGCTTGCCATCGGTCACCTCCTCGCGGTGCTGCGAGGCCATCCAGCGGTCGACCAGGCGGTCGCGCACGGCCAGCGCGGTGGCGGCGAACCAGTCGTGCCGAGTGGCGCGATGGATCTCGCGCCCGACGGCATAGACCAGCCATTCCAGGATGTCGCGCTTCAGCGACTCCCGGTCGAGCCCGCGCGGCTCGATGGTGATTGGGGTGGCTGGCAGCTCCATCGGCTGACCCCCATGCTGCACTGCGATATAGACCGCCCGTTACACCACGGATCGGCCCCGCGATCAATCGCGTGACAAAAAAGACCCGGCGGAGGGTCCCGCCGGGTCGACAATGTCCATGACGGATGGTGTCCGCCAGTGGCCTTTGGTGTTACTTGGCGCCGACCTTGGCCAGCTCGCCCTGGGACGCCTCGGCATATTTGCCGCTGTTCCAGACGTAGAAGACGTAGTCGGTCGTCTTCCGGTCGCCCTTCGCGTCGAAAGCCAGAGGCCCCATCACGGTCTTGTAGTCGCTGCCGTCATGCAGCGCCTCGGCCACCTTCGGGCCATCGAAGCTCTTGGCTTTGGTCGCCGCCGCGGCCCAGGCCTGGACCGCGGCATAGCTGTACAGGGTGTAGCCCTCGGGGTCGTAGTTCTCGGCCTTGAACTTGGCCACCACGTCCTTGGCGGCGTCGCTGTTGCGCTGGTCGGCGCCGAAGGTCATCAGCACGCCCTGCCCGGCGTCGCCGGTGATGCCCCAGAACTCCTGGGTGACGATGCCGTCGCCGGAGATGAACTGGGCGTTCAGCCCCTGCTCGCGCGCCTGGCGCAGGATCAGGCCCGCCTCGTTGTGCAGGCCGCCGAAATAGATCACGTTGATACCGGCCTGCTTCATCTTCGACACGACGGCCGAGAAGTCGCGCTCGCCGACCGTGATGCCCTCATACAGCTTCTCGGTCAGGCCGGCCTTGGTCATCGCCGCCTTGGTGGCGTCGGCCAGGCCCTTGCCGTAGGTGGTCTGGTCGTGGATGACGGCGACGTTGCGGCCCTTGAACTTCTCGGCGATGAACGCGCCGGCGACGTCGCCCTGCTGGTCGTCGCGGCCGCAGGTGCGGAAGGTGGTCTTCTGCCCCTGCTCGGTCAGCTGCGGGTTGGTCGAGGCCGGGGTAATCTGAACGATGCCTTCCTCGGAATAGACCGCGGAGGCCGGGATCGACACCGAGGAGTTGAAGTGGCCGATCACCGCCACCACACCCTGCCCCACCAGCTCGTTCGCCGCCGCCACGCCCTGGCGCGGGTCGGAGGCGTCGTCGCCATAGACCACGCTGATCTTCTCGCCATTGACGCCGCCGGCGTCGTTCAGGGCCTTCACCGCGGCGTCGGTGCCGCGCTTCATCTGCTCGCCGAAGGCGGCGTTCGGGCCGGTCAGCGGCGCGCCGAGACCGATCTTCACATCGGCCCAGGCCGGGGCCGACGCCATTGCGGCCAGGGCTACGCCGGCCAGGAGCACTCGGTTGAATCTCGTCATCAGATCGCTCTCCCAGTTCATCGCCCGACGGGACGACCCCGCCGGTCTTTGCTTCCCGCCGATCCGAAAGGACCAGCGTCTTACCGTGCGGCCGGCCGCCGGTCGCGCCAGCCGAACAGGCCGGCGCGCTCGTACAGCCACGGATACTGCCGCACCATCTTCGCCGCCCGCGTCATCCGGTAGGCGACCGTGGCGCACAGGCCGATCCAGACAAGATCGATGACGAAGCCGGTCGGCGACAAGAGCGAACCGCCGAACAGCGCGTAATGCAGGAATCGAGTCGCACAGGCGAGCAGCACCACGAAGGGCACCACCTTGCGCATCGGCGCCCAGTTCTGGGCCTGGCCCTGGCCGGTCAGAAGGCCGGCGCCGCCGCCCAGGATCAGGCTGACGAAGATGAAATCGCCGACCGAGGTTCCGAGGATCTGTTCCATCGCCCGCCCCTCAGTGCCCACCTTCGAGATAGGCGGCCCGGACCTCCGGATTCGCCAACAGCTCGCGCCCGCTGCCGCTCATCGTCACCCGGCCGTTGACCAGGACGTAGCCGCGATGCGCCAGCCTCAGCGCATGGAAGGCGTTCTGCTCGACCAGGAACACGGTCATGCCGCGCTCCTTGTTGATCGCCTTGATCGCCCCGAAGATCTGCTTCACCACCATCGGCGCCAGGCCGAGCGACGGCTCGTCCAGCAGCAAGAGCCGCGGCTGGCTCATCAGCGCCCGGCCGATCGCCAGCATCTGCTGCTCGCCACCCGACAGGGTGCCGCCGCGCTGGGCCTGCCGCTCCTTCAGCCGCGGGAACAGGGTGAAAATCTGATCGAGGTCGCGGCCGAACACCACCGGATCGGCGGTCAGCGCCCCCATCTGCAGGTTTTCCATCACCGTCATGCGCGGGAAGATGCGGCGGCCCTCCGGCGAGATGGCGACGCCGCGGCGTACGATCTCGAAGGTGGGCAGCCGGGTGATCTCCCGCCCGTCGAACAGCACCGCGCCCTGGCGCGCCTGCGGGTTGCCGCAGATCGTCATCAGCAGGGTCGATTTGCCGGCGCCGTTGGCGCCGATCAGGGTGACGATCTCGCCTTCCTTGACCTCGACGTCGACGCCGCGCAGGGCCTCGATCGCGCCGTAGAAGGTGTGCACGCCTTGCAGCGACAGCATCACGGCCGGGCCTCCCCGGTCACGGCGGCGACGTCGGCGGCGATTTCCGGCGGCAGATCCTCCGCCTCCGGCTCGCCGAGATAGGCGCGGATCACCGCCTCGTCGCTGCGGATCTCGGCCGGCGTGCCATCGGCGATCTTCTTGCCGTGGTCGAGCACGACGATGTGGTCGGAAATCTGCATGACGACGCTCATGTCGTGCTCGATCAGCAGCACGCTGGTGTTGTGCTCGTCGCGGATGGCGCGCAGGAGCCCGTTCAGCTCCTGCGATTCCCGCGGGTTGAGGCCGGCGGCCGGTTCGTCCAGGCACAGGATCACCGGATCGATGCACATCGCCCGCGCGATCTCCAGCCGCCGCTGGCCGCCATAGGGCAGGCTGCCGGCGGAATCGTCGGCCTGGGCGGTCAGCCCGACGCGGTCGAGCCAGAACTTCGCCTTGTCGATCGCCTCGCGCTCCGCCAGACGATAGCCGGGCAGGCCGAACAGCCCGGCGATCGAGAAGGCCGAGGCCTTCATCAGCTTGTTGTGCTGGGCCACCATCAGGTTCTCCAGCACGCTCATCCCGGCGAACAGCCGGATGTTCTGGAAGGTGCGGGCGACCCGCGCCTGCTGGGCGATGCGGTAGCCCGGGATCTGTTCGAGCAGGAACTCGCTGCCGTCGACCCGCAGCGTCATCCGCCCTGAGGTCGGCCGGTAGAAGCCGGTGATGCAGTTGAACAGCGTGGTCTTGCCGGCGCCGTTCGGGCCGATCACCGCGGTGATGTCGCCGGCGCGGATGTCGAAGGTGGCGTCGTCGATGGCGACGAGGCCGCCGAAGCGCATCGAGACATGCTCGATGGTCAGAAGGGCGGTCACGGCGCCGGTCATCCCTGGGCTCCCTTCTTGCCGTGCAAGAGGATGGTCGGGTCGCGATGCGCCAGCAGGCCGCGCGGACGCCACACCATGATGCCGACCATGCACAGGCCGAACACCAGCATGCGGTACAGGTCGAGGCCGCGGAACGCCTCCGGCAGGCCGATGATCAGGCAGGCGGCGACGACGATGCCGAGCTGGCTGCCCATGCCGCCGAGCACGACGATCGCCAGCACGATCGCGGATTCGATGAAGGAGAAGCTCTCCGGGCTGATGAAGCCCTGGTAGGTGGCGAAGAAGCTGCCGGCGAAGCCGCCGCACATCGCCGAGGTGGCGAAGGCCGCCAGCTTCAGGTTGGTGCGGTTGATGCCGAGCGACTGGCAGGCGATGTCGTCCTCGCGGATCGCCTCCCAGCCGCGGCCGACCGGCAGCCGGCGCAGCCGCACGCTGATGAAGTTGACCAGCAGCGCCAGGGCCAGGATCAGCAGGTAGAGGAAGATGATCCGCTGCGTCGGGTCGTAGTCGAGGCCGAACAGCTGGTGGAAGGCGGTCACGCCCTCCGCCGGGCTGCGCTCGAAGGGGAAGCCGAAGAAGCTGGGCCGCGGGATGTTGTTGATCCCGTTCGGCCCGTTGGTGACCGGCGCCCAGTTGATCAGGATGATGCGGATGATCTCGCCGAAGCCGAGGGTGACGATGGCGAAATAGTCGCCGCGCAGCCGCAGCACCGGATAGCCGAGGATCAGGCCGGCGCTGGCGGCCAGGAGCCCGGCCAACGGCAGGCAGAGCCAGAAGCCGAGGCCGAAGGTGGTGGACAGGATGCCGTAGGAATAGGCGCCGACGGCGTAGAAGGCGACGTAGCCGAGATCGAGCAGCCCGGCGAGGCCGACGATGATGTTCAGCCCCCAGCCGAGCATGATGTAGGTCAGCACGATGATGGCGACGCCCAGCGTGCTGCGGGTGGCGAGGTCGGTGAAGGGGAAGATGATGGCCAGCACCGCCAGGATCGGCCCGACATAGATGCTGAGGCGCTGCACCCGGGCGCCGATCCGGTCCATCGCCCGGTCGCGCTCCTGCCGCGACAGGCTGGCGCGGTTGCGGCGCTGCACCAGGATCGACTGGATCAGCAGCCACAGCGCCCCGAACGCCCCGATCAGCAGCAGCGGCACGGAGTGCAGATCCAGCACCGGCAGCGGCGGCAGCGCATCGGAGATCATCGGCCGCAGATATTCGTAGACCGGCGGCAGGGCGAAGACGACGAGGAACAGCAGGCTGATCCAGAACACCGGCCGCGGCACGCCCTCGCGGTTCAGGATGATGCCGATGCGGCCGAAGAAGACCAGCGCGACGGCGACGGCGACGGCGGTGAAGTCGGTCTGGTAGCCCAGCGCGCCGCTCTGCTCCACCGTGCGGATGCCGACCAGGGGGGCGGTGAGGACCAGGGCGATGAGGGCGGTGACCCCCGCCTCCTTCACCATGGCCACGAGGTCGAGGCCGCGCCCGGCGGCCGCGTCGGAATGCGCGATCGTGGCCATGGCGTCAGACCTTCTCGATGTCGGGGCGGCCGAGCAGGCCGGACGGGCGGAAGATCAGCACCAGAACCAGGATGGTGAAGGCGGCGACATCCTTGTACTCCGACGAGAAGTAGCCGGACCAGAAAGCCTCGATCAGCCCGATCAGGATGCCGCCCAGCATCGCCCCGGGCAGCGAGCCGATGCCGCCCAGCACCGCCGCGGTGAAGGCTTTGATTCCCGCCAGGAAGCCGATGTAGAAGTCGATCACGCCGTAATAGAGGGTGACCATCACGCCGGCCACCGCGGCCAGCGCCGCGCCGATGACGAAGGTCATCGAGATGGTGCGGCCGACATCGACGCCGATCAGCGCCGCCATGGTCCGGTCCTGGGCGCAGGCGCGCTGCTGCCGGCCGAGCGAGGTGCGGTTGATCACCCAGGTCAGCCCGATCATCAGGCTGAGGGTGAGCAGCACGATCACGATCTGCAGATAGGACAGGCTGACGTCGAAGCCGCCGCCGGAGGTCAGTTGGAACCCGCCCGGGATCTGCGGCGGCACCGGCTTGCGCCGGGCGCCCTGCAGCAGCTGGATGTAGTTCTGCAGGAAGATCGACATGCCGATGGCGGAGATCAGCGGCGCCAGGCGGGTCGAGCCGCGCAGGGGCCGGTAGGCCAGCCGCTCGACCGTCCAGCCATAGGCGGCGGTCACCACGACGCTGACGATCAGCACGATCGCCAGGGCCAGGGCCACCGACACGCCGGGCACGCCGAAGGCGCCGAGCACGACGAAGCCGATCACCGCGATGAACGCGCCGATCATATAGATCTCGCCATGGGCGAAATTGATCATGCCGATGATGCCGTACACCATCGTATAGCCGATCGCGATCAGACCGTAGATCGCGCCCAGCGTCAGCCCATTGATGAGCTGCTGCAGGAAATATTCCATGCTCGCGCCGAATTGCCTCCACAGACCATCCGCGGATGGTCGACCTCATCTGTTCGCTCGCCGTTTAGACCGAGGGCGTTTCTCTGTTCAAGCTCCGCGTCAACGTCGGATTGGCGCGACTATGGCGAAGAAAATGGACCGTTACAATCTCAATGAATCATAAGACGTTTCGGGGGGTTAGGCCATGGATCAGAAGCCGTAGCGGTCGAGAATCCGGCGGATCGGCTCGGCATAGGCCGGGTCCCAGTACCGGACATGCACCAGCAGCGGATACAAGAGATAGATCGGCCGGCGGTCGTTCCAGAAGCCGGGATCGAGCGGCGCCAGCTCGGCATAGCGACGGAAAAAAATTTCGTCGAAGGTGCCGAACAGGGTCGGGTAGGTCAGCTCCATCTCCGGATGGCCGCAGGAAATGGCGGGGTCGATGACGGCAACGATTCGGCCGCCCCGATGCAGCAGGTTGCCGGTCCAGATGTCGCCATGCAGCAGCGCCGGATGGCGCGGCTCCGACAGCAGGTCCTCGAGCCGGCCGGCCAGCGCCTCCAGCCGGCGCAGCAGGTCGGCGTCGACCGTGCCCTCTTCATGGCCGGCGCGAGCCATGTGCAGCAGGCGGTGGTCGCGGAAGAACGGCACCCAGCGGTCGGCGGGCGGGTTCGGCTGCGGCAGCCTGCCGATGGTGGTGTCGCGGTCGTAGCCGAAGCGCGGCCAGGCCGGCCCGTGCAGCGCCGCCAGCAGTTCGGCGGCGTGCAGCTGTGCCGGCTCCGGCGGCGGGCCGGGCTCGTGCTCGACATGCTCCAGCAGCAGCAGGTCCTCGGCGGCATACAGCACGGCCGGCAGCGGCAGGGCGGAATGGCGGGCCAGCTCGCCCAGCATCCAGGCCTCGAGCAGCAGCGGCCCGGCCCCGGCCTTGGCCACCACCCGGCCGCCATCGGCGAGGTCGACGCGAAGCACGGCGACGGTCGAGCCGCCCGGCAGCGGCTCGGCCGCCACCGGCCGGACGCCGAGCGCGGCCGCGATCCAGTCGGCGAGGAGGGGATCGAGGGCGGTCAGGAGCGGCCTCCGGCAAAAAACACCACGCGTTTCGCGGCTCCCATGGTGAAATGGGCAGAGGCCCTGTCCGTCATCCGGAGCATCATGCTCGCTTCGCCCGCCGTCTACGACATCTGCGCCCGGCTGTTCGAGCAAGGCGCCGCCGACCTTGGCGCAGCCGGCCAGACGGTGGAAGAGGCCCGGCGGCTCCTGGCGGCCTTCGGGGTGGCGCCGGACGGCAGCGACGAGGATGGCCGGACCGCCCGGCTGTTCCGGCTGGCCACGACGCTCGAGGCCAGCTTCGCGGTGCCGGCGATGGATTATCCCGGCCTGGCCGTCCTCGGCGCCCGGCTGCGCCGGCCTGCCGGCGACGGCGGCGCGGCGATCGCCGTGGACGGCGTGATCGGATGCGACCCGAGCCCGTGGCGGGCCTTCCAGAAATGCATCGGCGAGGCCGCGGAGACCCTGGCCCTGGCCGCGCCCGAGATCGGCGACGCCGCCCCGGACGGTGCGGCCGGCACCATCGCCGCCCGCTTCGCCGGCCAGGTCGAGGCGCGGACCGGCCTGGCTTCGGAAGCCGCGCTCGCAGCGGCCCCGGCCGTCGCCGGCCTGGAGCTGGCGGCCGGCCGTCCCGTCCTGGTGCCACGGCCGCTGGTCTTCGGGCGGTCGGGCGGGAAGCGGGCCGCGGTCCCGGTCAGCGAAGGGTGCGCCGCCGGCCCGACATCCGACGCCGCCACCCGATCGGCCCTGTTCGAGCTGGTCGAGCGGCATGTCGTGGCGCATTGGTGGCATGGCGGCCGGCCCGCCCGCCGGTTGCCGCCGGCGCTGATGGCCGCCGCGATCGACCGGCTGCGCCCCGGGGCCGAGACGCCCTGGCCGCGCCAGGGATTCGCGCTGGAGCTCGACGCCGGCGGCCTGCCGCTCGCCGTCGTCGCCGCGGCTTCCGTCAGCCCGATCCACGGCCTGGTCGCCCTGGGCTTCGCCGCCCGTCCCGGCCGGGCCGCCGCGCTGGACGCGGCCGTCCTGGAGATGGTCCAGTCGGAGATCGCCAACGACCTGCTGTTCCTCCGGCTGCGCCGGGCCGGGGCGGCGCCGGACCCGGCGGACCAGGAGCGGCTAGCCGCGAAGCGTGCGCTGCGGCCCGAGGCGCTGCTGGCCACGACGGATGGCGAGACGACGGACAACGGTGCCGACGGAGAGGACTCCCTGCCCGGCCTCCTGGCCGCCGTGGCCCGGCAGGGCATCGCGATTTTCCAGGTCGATCTGACCGGGAGGGCTGGGATTCCCGTCGTGAAGCTGCTATCGCCGGAGCTACAGTCCTCCTCGTCCGCCGCGGTGACGGAAGGGCTGCGCCAGACGGCCTCACACTTCGGGCGTCCGCTGAATAGTTTGATCGAACGCCCGGCGATATTTAATAGTTTGTGAGCCCAGTCCGCTGCGGTTTCTATTGGTTGGGGGAAGGGAGACCGCGGATGGCGGTTCCGGCACTACGGAGCGTGAGGACTCCGGATCGGGAAGATGTACCCGCGCCGGAGAAAGCTGGTGTAGAGCGTCTGCGGCTGTCGCTGGGCAACGGTTTCGATCTTCGCCTCGGCAACGGGGATCGGATCGAGCTCGGCAGCCGCAAATCCCAGGCGATCTTCGCCTTCGTCGCGCTGAGCGGCACGGCGATCGAGAGCCGCGAGCGCGTCGCCGGGGTGTTCTGGAGCGAAAGCGACGGCGATCATGCCCGCGGTTCGCTGCGGCAATGCCTGAAGCAGCTGCGCGACAATCTCGATGCCGTCCGCCCCGGCATCGTCGAGATCGGGCGCCAGGACATCCGCATCCGGCGCGAATCCATCGAGATCGACCTCGAGCTGGTCGCCGCCGACCTGGGGAAGGGCGTCCTGTCGTCGATCCTGGCGCTCGGCCTGGCCAATCCGGACCGCATCCTGGCCGGGTTCGAGGATCTCGACCGGGAGTTCGCCTCCTGGCTCACCGTCTGCCGGCAGCAATGGCGCAAGACCTTCATCGGCGGGCTCGAGCGGATCCTGCGCGATCCGGCCTCGGGCGAGAAGATCGCCGCCGAAGCCGCCCATGCGCTGCTCGACATCGACCCGACGCATGAGGAGGCCTATCGCGTCCTGATCCTGCAGCAGGCGCTGCGCGGCAACATCGCGGCGGCGCTGAAGCTGTACAGCACGCTGTGGGATCTGCTGCAGAACGACTACGACATGGAGCCGTCGGACGAGACGCAGCGCCTGATCGTCGACATCAAGAAGGGCTCCTTCGACGTCACCGCCCCGCCGCCGTCGGCGCCGGCCGAGGAGCAGTCCCGGCTGCCGATCATCGAGGTCGACCGCCTGAACCCCGGCATCCCCGAGGGCATCGACGACTATGTCGTCCACGGCTTCCGCAGCGAGCTGATCGCCAATCTGGTGCGGTTCCGGGAGTGGATCGTGGTCGAGCCGCCGGAATCGGCCCCCGCGGCCGGCGCCCCGCAGCAGGCCGACTACCGCCTGTCCACCGATTTCCGGCACAAGGACGACGACCTGCTGATCGTCGTCTCGCTGACCGAGCTGACCCGCAAGCGGTCGCTGTGGTCGGAGACCTTCTCGCTGGCGATGCAGTCCTGGATGGACCAGCAGCGCCAGATCGCCCGCCGCGTGTCGGCGACGCTCGACATCCACATCTCGGCCAACGCCCTGTCGCGCCAGATCGGCGACCGCGATTTCGCGCATGGCCCCTACATCCGCTGGCTGCGCGGCCAGTATCTGCTGAACTTCTGGGAGCCGCAGGCGGAATTCGAGGCCGAGGCGCTGTTCAAGGACGTGATCCGGGACTGGCCCAGCTTCGCCCCGGCCTATAGCGGCCTCGCCAACATCTACAACTCCCGGCACATCATCCTGCCGGGGGTGCGCCGCGACCGGGCCGTGGCCGAAGAGGCGCTGACGATGGCGCGGCGGGCGGCGGAGCTGGACCCGCTGGACGCGCGTGGGCATCTGACCCTCGCCTGGTCCTACATGATGACGACCCGCTACCCGCAGGCGGACCTGCATCTGGAGCTGGCGCGCGACCTGAACCCCAGCAACCCGTCGGTGCTGATGTCGGCGGCGCAGGGCTTCGCCTTCGTCGACCGGACCGACGTCGCGCTCGACCTCGTGGCCAATGCCTTCGAGCTCAACCCGCTGATACCGCCGCATCACTGGGCCTATCTCGCCGGCATCCGCTTCCTGCACGGCGACATCGCCGGCTGCGTCGAGGCTGCCGACCGGGCCGGCCAGTCGATCTTCAACATCCCGGCCTGGAAGGCCGCCGCACTCAGCCATCTCGGGGACACCCGGCGGGCGCAGGAGGAGGCCCGCCTCTTCCTGCGCAACGCCCGCGATGCCTGGCACGCCAAGTTCGAATGCACCGATGCCGCCATCGTCGAGTGGTTCCTAAGCAGCTTCCCGATCCGCAACGTCGCCCGCTGGCGCGAGCTGCGGGAAGGCCTGATCCAGGCCGGCCTTCCCGCGAACGATGTCGGCGAGGAGCAGCTCTACTGGCCTCACCGGCACTGACCGAAGCTGTAGTCGCCGACGCGGAAGTAGAACATGTCGAGGGCGTCGAGCGCGTTCGGGTCGCGCCGCACCTGCAGGGCGTACTCGTCCGGCAGCGGATAGGGGCCGGGATACTTCGAGTATTCCTCGATCCGCTGCCGCATCAGGTCGGCGGGCGGCAGCACGACGTACAACGCTTCGTCGCGGCTGACGACCCGGATTTCCTTCCCGGATGCAGCGAAGTTCTCCAGCGTGATGCCGTGATCCTTCAGCAGCTGCAGCGCCTCCGCCGTCGTCGTCGGCTTCGGGATCTCGCCGATCGCCATGCCGACGATCAGCCGGCCCGCGGCCTCGCGGTCATACATGGTCATCTCGACCGGCGCGGGCGTCGGTGCCTGCTTCGGATCGTGCTTGTTGTGGTCCGTCACGGCTAGCTCCTCCTCGTTCACAGAGCGATGTTGCCCTTCCTGTGCGGCGATGGCCGACCGGCCGCCGCCTTCTTGCTCCGCATCCGCGCCGACAGGGCGGCGGATGCGGAGGATCCCCCACTGTACCGCGCCGGCGCCGTCAGACGCTGGCCTGTGTCATCGGCCGCGACGGCGCGGCCGGCGGCGGCGGCGATTCGACGAAGCCGATGATGTCGCGCATGCTGTCCGGCACGGCGCCGCCCTTGAACAGGACGCGGCTCCAGCGCCGGATCACGCCGGGCTCGACGGTCGTCGAGTCGACCAGCGATGCGGCCAGGATCACCTGGGCGACGATCGCCGATCCCAGCGGCCCGAGGCGCCGGCCCTGGTGGCGCACCTCCGCCTCGCGCAGGATGTAGTAGAACAGCGGCGTATCCTCGGCCAGGGCCTCGATCACCCCCTCCGGCGCGCCGGCCAGCGGGTTCGGCTGGGTGCGCGCATTCATGCCGGCGAGGCCGCCATGGCCGTCGCCCAGCAGCTCCTCCCGCGTCAGCTTCGGGATGCCCAGCCGGTCCGCGAGATGCTGGGCGTTCGGCAGGCTGGACAGATAGGCCCGCGCCAGGTCGCGGAATGGCAGGCCGCCATAGTTCTCATAGATCGGGTCGCTGCCGACCATGCGGCGCATGTCGTCATGCGCCATGGCCGACATCGTGTAGAACTGGGAGGTCACCCAGGGGCCGATCAGGTGCGACTGGTTCTCGTCGGCGCCTGTCTTCTCCGGGAAGAACAGGTCCCATTCCAGGATCCAGTCATTCGGGATCGGGCTGCCCGGGATGCCGCCGTCCCCGACCAGCATGCCGCGCCGGAAGGTCATCAGCCCCTTCAGGCTGGTCTCGGTCAGCGCCAGGGCCCGGTTCAGCGTGTAGGACGGCCGCACCATGGCATGGCCGAAGCGGAAGGCGGCCATGATGAACTCGGCCGGCAGCGGCGTGTCCGCATCGGCGGCCAGGCGCTGGCCGAAGCCGCCCAGTTCCTGCAGCTCCTCACGCGGCGCATAGTTGCGCCAGACCCCGGGGTCGAGCAGATGGCCGAGATAGTCGTTGCGCACCACCGACCGGTAGGTCGCGATGACCAGCGCGCGGGCAATCTCGAAGACCTCGTAGTCCGACGGGCGGTGCGGCGACGCCAGGATGGCGTCGACGATGCGGTTGTGGAAGCGATGGAACAGGACCGTGATCTGCGACAGGATCAGGTTGTTGTCATTGCGGATGTCGCCGATCAGCGGTTCGACCGGGCATTGCCGCGGCACGTCCGGCGCGGTCGGAGGCAGGGGGCGGAGATCGGTCGCGTTCGAGACCGCGTCGAGGCAGGCGATCATCGCCAGGTCGCAAGGCTGCGGCGCCTTGGCCGTCACCGGATCGCCGGGCACCTCCGGCGCCTCCTTGTCCCAGGTCCGGCCGCCGGTGTAGCCGACCCGCAGCTTCATCCGCAGCGCGTCGGGCCCGCCGGTGCGCTGCTGGTACAGCATCGGCGACCGGAACGGCCCGCCGCGATACAGGCAGTCGAGGTCGAGCGCCGGGCTGGCCCAGAGCGGCCCGGCCGTCGCCGTGCGCGACAGGGTGCCGAGATCGCTGAAGGTCAGGTCGTGCGCCACCAGCTGGCCGAGATAGGTGTAGCCGGCAGGGACGTCCGGATTGAACGTCTCGGGCCCGGCGACCAGCCCGTCCAGATACATCTTGCGGGCCAGGCGCTGCAGCACGTCCATGACCAGGGCCTGCGGATGCAGGCCCTGCCGCCCGGCCTCCTGCGCCAGGCGCCAGCCGAAGATGCCGTTGGGCGGCGGCGGGCTGCCCTCGAAATAGGTCTCGGGCTGCTCGAGCCCCTGCGTCAGCGCGGCGTTACGCTGGCCGGCCCCTGTGAACCCTGAGCCATGCACGGTCGTTCCTCCCCTGCTCGGTGCACCGCGATCCGTCTTTGTCGCCGCAGCATTTAGGAGGCGGATCGTGATCGGATCGTGATTCCCAATCTGGGCATTTCCGGGGCCGGCGGCCGCCCGGTTCAGCCCCTCTGGTCGAGGCTCAGCGGATAGCGCAGCGGGTGGTGGCTGGAGAAGGTCATGTTCACCGGCCGGCCCTGCGGGTCGTAGGCGATCTGCTCGATCGTCAGCACCGCGGCGGGCGGGGTCAGCTCCAGCAGATCCGCCTCCTCCGCATTGGCCAGCCGGGCGCTCATCGTGGTGCGGCCGCGGTCGGGGCGCAGCCGGTAGCGGTCGCGCACCTCGGCGTAGAGCGAGCGGTTGCCGGTCGACCAGTCGAGGTCGAGGATCCCCGGCACCAGCCGGGCGGCGAACCAGTCCTGGGTCAGCACCACCGGCTGGCCGTCCAGGCAGCGCAGCCGCTTCAGCATCACCACATCGGCGCCGGGCGGCAGGAACAGCGGCCGCGCCACCTCGGCCGGCGCGCGGCAGACATAGCCCTCGATCAGCCGGCTCCTCGGCGTCCGGCCATGCGCCTCGGCGATGGCAGTGAAGCTGCGCAGCAGGTGCAGCTCATAGGTCTCCTCGCGCCGCGCGACGAAAAAGCCGCGGCCGGGATGGCTGTGGAGCCAGCCCTCCTGCACCAGCTCGCGCACCGCCTGGCGCACGGTGATGCGGCTGACGCCGTACTGCTTCTCCAGCTCGCGCTCCGACGCCAGCTTGGCGTCGGTGCCGAGCTCGCCGCGCTCGATCTGCTCGCGCAGCCGCTGCTTGATCTGCCGGTAGAGCGGCTGCGGATCGTCGCGCCGCAGCCCGGCGCCGGCGGGTCCGTCGCTGAGGGGGCCGTCGGTCATGGTAGGCGGAAGGGCCTCTCGGGCAGGGCGGAGATCACCCAAGCTGCATACACGCAAAACGGGGCTCCGGCCACAATTGACATGACTGGTTATAACCAGTCATAACTTCATCGGTTCGCGGGAGGCATCATGAAACTGACCCTGGTCGGCGGCGGCGGCGTCCGCGCCCCCCTGTTCATCGAATCGGCGCTGCGCCGGGCGGAATGGAGCAACCTGACCGAGCTGTGCCTGCTCGACATCGACGGGCCGCGGCTGGAGCTGTTCGGCGGGCTGGGGGCCGAGATCGCCCGGCGCGAGAAGTCCCCGGTCAAGATCACCACCAGCCTGGATCCGGAGCGCGCGCTGGACGGCGCCGCCTATGTCGTGACCACGGTCCGGCCGGGGCTGGAGGAAGGCCGGATCAAGGATGAGCGGATCGCCCTGGCCCATGGCGTGCTGGGCCAGGAGACGACCGGGCCGGGCGGCTTCGCCATGGCGCTGCGCAGCATCCCGACGATCCTGGGCTATGCCGACCTGCTGCAGCGGGTCAGCCCCGACGCCTGGCTGTTCAACTTCACCAACCCGGCCGGCCTGGTCACCCAGGCGCTGCGCGACGCCGGTCACGACCGGACCATCGGCATCTGCGACGGCGCCAACGCCGCCCAGTCGGCCGTGGCGCGCTGGTTCGACGTGCCGGAGAAGGCGGTCCGCACCGAGGTGTTCGGCCTGAACCACCTGTCCTTCACCTGCCGCGCCGAGATCGGCGGCGAGGACGTGCTGCCGCGCCTCTTGGCCGACGACGCCTTCCTGGCGGCCTCGGCCCAGAAGGTGTTCAGCCCGCGCGTGGTCCGGCGCCACGGGATGTGGATCAACGAATATCTCTACTACTTCTACTATGCCGAGAAGGCGGTGGAGGCGATCCGGTCGGACGTCCGCACGCGGGGCGAAGAGGTGCGCGACCTGAATCACGGGCTGATCGAGCAGCTGACGGCGCTGGACTGGCGCCGCAATCCGGACAAGGCGCTGGAGGCCTATTACGCCTACGCCCACCGGCGCAACGCCACCTACATGCACTACGCCCAGGAAGGCGCGCCGAGCATGGAGGAGGCCGACCGCGCCCTGGCCGCCGGCGCCCATGCGCCGCTGGGCGACGAGGGCGAGGGCTATGCCGGCGTCGCCCTGGACCTAGTGGACGCGCTGGAGACCGGCAAGCCGCTCTACAGCGGGCTGAACGTGCCGAACCAGGGCGCCATCGACGGGCTGCGCGACGACGACGTGGTCGAGGTCAGCTGCGTCGTCGACCGCAACGGGGTGCGGCCGCTGCCGATCGGGCCGATGCCGGAGGCGCAGGCCCAGCTGGTGCACGACATCAAACGCTATGAGCGACTGGCGGTGCAGGCGATCCGCGAGCGCGACCGCGACCTCGCGGTCGAGGCGCTGGTGGCGCATCCGCTGGTGCTGTCCTATTCCCGGGCCGAGGCGCTGGTCGACGAATATCTCGCCGCCCACGCCCCCTATGTCGGCAACTGGCCATGACCGTCGCGGCCGAGGCGCCGGGCTGCGACGTCGTCGTGGTCGGCGAATACTACTGGGACCTGATCTTCACCGGCCTGCCGGAGGTGCCGCGGCTGGGCGCCGACCTGTTCGCCCGCGACTTCGCCACCCTGCCCGGCGCCAGCTTCACCACCGCCACGGCGCTGCACCGGCTGGGGCTGCGCACCGCCTGGGCGGCCGATTTCGGCACCGACCTGTTCAGCCAGCTGGCGCTGGACGCGGCGCGGAAGGAGGGGCTGGACGACCGGCTGTTCCGCCGGCTGGACCACCCGCTGGAGCGGATCAGCGCCGCCTTCTCCTTCGCCCATGACCGCGGCTTCGTCAGCTACGCCGTGCGCGACGACCTGCCGCCGACGCCCGAGGCGCTGGTCGAGGCCGCGCCCAAGGCGCTGCTGCTGCAGAGCTTCCGGCTGCAGCCGGAGCTGCTGGCCCTGGCCCGGGCGGCGAAGCGGCAGGGCGTCCTGGTCTATCTCGACTGCCAGCACGTGCCGCACAGGATCGACTCGCCCGGCGTGGCCGAGCTGTTCCGCGAGATCGACGTCTTCGCCCCGAACGAGTCCGAGGCCCTGGCCTTCACCGGCGCGCCGGATGTGAGCGCCGCCCTGGAGCGGCTGGCCGCGATGGTGCCGACCGTGCTGGTCAAGCGCGGGGCCGCGGGCGCCATCGGCGTCAGCCGCGGCGAGCGCTGCGCCGTGCCGGCCCCGGCGGTGACGGTGGTCGACACCACCGGCGCCGGCGACAGCTTCAACGCCGGCTTCCTCTATGGCTGGCTGCGCGGCTTCGACTTCCGCGACAGCCTGGCCCTGGCCGCGTGCTGCGGCGCCCTCGCCACCACCGATTACGGCGGGCGGGCGCTGCCGCGCGAGGCCGAGCTGCTGGCGCTGATCCGGCACGAGGCTCCGGCCTCCATCTGAGTGGCGGGACCAACCCGCCCGGCAACGACAACATTTCTCAAACAGGGGCTTGAACGGAGGGACCCGTGAAGATTGCCACCCTATCCCTGACCGCCGCGCTGGCCGTTTTCGCCGCCGGCGGGGCCGAGGCCGCGACGGTGAAGCTGTTCTGCGGCGCCACCGACTACGACCTGTGCAGCAGCGCCGCCGAGGCCTGGGCCAAGCAGAGCGGCAACAGCGTCACCATCAACAAGATGCCGGCCGTCTGGGACGACGCCGTGCCGCTGTACCAGCAGATGCTGGCGGCGAAGTCGACCGATGTCGACGTGCTGGTGATCGACGTGATCTGGATGGGCATGCTGAAGAACCATCTGCTCGACCTCGGCACCATGGTGCCGAAGGAGGAGGTGGCGGCGCATTTCCCGACCACGATCGACGCCGCGACCATCGACGGCCAGCTGCTGGCCCTGCCCTGGTACATGGACACCGGCCTGATCTTCTACCGCAAGGACCTGCTGGAGAAGTACGGCAAGCCGGTGCCGAAGACCTGGGCCGAGCTGACCGACACCGCCAAGGCGGTGCAGGATGGCGAGCGCAAGGCCGGCGACGCCGACATGTGGGGCTTCGTCTGGCAGGGCAAGTCCTATGAGGGGCTGACCTGCGACGCCATCGAATGGGTCGCCAGCACCGGCGGCGGCACCATCATCGACGGCAAGGGCGACATCACCATCGACAACCCGAAGGCGGCCCAGGCGCTGGCCCTGGCGCACAGCTGGATCGACACGATCAGCCCGCAGGGCGTGCTGGGCTACGACGAGGAGAGCTCCCGCGCCGTGTTCGAGAGCGGCAAGGCCGTCTTCCTGCGCAACTGGCCTTATGTCTGGGGCACCTCGCAGGCGGCGGGCGGTGCGCTGGTCGGCAAGGTCGGGGTGGCGGCTCTGCCGGTCGGCGCCGCGGGCGAGAAGTCGAGCGGCTGCCTGGGGCCGGCCTATCTCGGCGTGTCGAAATACTCCGAGAACAAGGAGGCTGCGGTCAGCCTGATCCGCTACATGACCGGCGCCGCCGACCAGAAGCGCCGGGCGATCCAGGGCGCCTACAATCCGACCGTCACCGCGCTGTACGAGGACCCGGAGGTGCTGGCCAAGCTGCCCTTCCTGAAGGACGCCCAGGCCGCCTTCGCCGACAGCATCGCCCGCCCCTCGGCCGCCACCGGCGCCAGCTACAACCGGGTGTCGCAGGCCTTCTCGAAGTCGGTGCACGCGGTGCTGACCGGCGACGAGCAGCCCGACGCCGCCGTGGCCGCCCTGGCCAAGGAGCTGGAGCGCCTGCGCCAGCGGGCGAAGTGGTGATCGGGCGCCGGGGATAGGCCTGTGCTCTGCGCCTCGCCCGGCCAGCCCCTCCCCCTGCCCCCCTCCCGCAAGGGGAGGGGGGACTCGATTTGGGGATGCCGTCGATGACCGGCCGCGTCGCCCGATCGCATCGGCGGGCGGGGTGGCTGTTCCTGGCGCCGACGCTGGCGGCGCTGGTGCTGGTGGCGCTGTGGCCGCTGCTGCGCACGCTGTTCTTCTCGACCACCGACGCCTTCCTCGACGATCCGACCAATTACGGCTTCGTCTGGCTCGACAACTTCGTCGAGGTCGCCCAGGACCCGCAATGGTGGCGGGCGGTCGAGAACACCCTTGTCTTCACCACCGTCTCGGTGGCGCTGGAGACGCTGCTCGGCCTCGCCATCGCGCTCTTGCTGAACGAGGCGATCCCCGGCCGCGGCGTGCTGCGCGCCGCCATCCTGGTGCCCTGGTCGATCCCGGTCGTGGTCTCGGCCAAGATCTGGGAATGGCTGCTGCACGACCAGTTCGGCATCATCAACCGCCTGCTGATCGACCTGCACCTGATCGACAAGGGCGTGGCCTGGACCGCCGATCCGTCGCTGGCGCTGGGCGTCGTCATCTTCGTCGACGTCTGGATCACCACGCCCTTCATGGTGCTGCTGATCCTGGCCGGGCTGCAGCTGATCCCGGGCGAGATCCATGAGGCGGCGCGGGTCGACGGCGTGTCCTGGTGGAGGCGGCTGACCTCGATCACCCTGCCGATGCTGCGGGTGCCGATCGGCGTCGCCGTGCTGTTCCGCGCCCTCGACGCGCTGCGCATGTTCGACCTCAGCTATGTCCTCGGCGGCAACGGCGACCCGACCATGACCATCTCGATCTATGCCCGCAACCATCTGGTCAGCTTTCAGGAGCTCGGCTACGGCTCCGCCGCCTCGACCTGGGTGTTCCTGCTGATCGCCCTGATCGCCATCGTCATCATCGGTGCCATCCGGCTGGACCGGACGACCGTGCGATGAGCGTCCTGGCTGCCCCAGACACCGCCCTGGCCCGCGCCGCCGCCCGCTACCGCCGGCGCCGGGTGCTGAAGACCATCGGGCTGGGCTTCGCCGTCATCCTGGTGCTGGTCTACACCCTGTTCCCCTATTACTGGGCGATCGTGTCCTCGCTGAAGACCGGGGCGTCGCTGTTCGAGGCGACGCTGCTGCCGGCCTTCGACCTGATCTACTACAAGGCACTGCTGCAGGACCCGGTGTTCCTGGGCTCGATCGTCAACTCGCTGATCGTCGCCGGCTCGGCCACCGGGATCTCGCTGCTGCTGGCCATCGGTGCCGCCTACGCGCTTGGGCGGCTGGACTTCCCGCTGCGACGCACCGTTCTGCTGGTGATCCTGATGATCTCGATCTTCCCGCAGATCGTGGTGCTGTCCGGCATGTTCGAGCTGGTGCGCTGGTTCGGCCTGTACAACCGGCTGGGGTCGCTGACCTTCGCCTATCTGATCTTCACCCTGCCCTTCACCGTCTGGGTGCTGACCGGCTTCATCCAGGACATCCCGCGCGAGCTGGAGGAGGCGGCGCTGATGGACGGCGCCAGCCGCGGCCGGGTGCTGGTCAGCGTGCTGCTGCCGCTGATGGGCCCGGCCCTGGCTTCGACCGGCCTGCTCGCCTTCATCCAGGCCTGGAACGAGTTCCTGTTCGCCCTGACCTTCATCCTCTCGGACGAGAACCGCACGGTGCCGGTGGCGATCGCCACCATCTCCGGCGGCAGCCGCTACGAATACCCGTTCGGCCCGATCATGGCGGCCTCGGTGGTGGTGACCCTGCCCCTGATCGCCCTGGTGCTGGTGTTCCAGCGCAAGATCGTCGCCGGCCTGACGGCGGGGGCGATCAAGGGATAGGGTGAGAGGAAGCCGCCGGGTGCCGTGCATTTACGAAAGCGAGCAATTGTTCGTAGCTTCCCGCATCTGCCGCCCTAAGAGCCGCAATGTAGGTGTTCCGGCGTTCATTGCTGCGTTGAAGATCATGACCGGCCGCCCAGTCGATCGGCTCATGATTGAAACGGTCCATGATGTAGGTATCAGCGGCAATGCGGGCGTGCCGCCCGTTCCCGTTTGGGAAGGGGTGAATCTGGACCAGTCGATGATGGAAGCGCGCGCCGGCCTCCAACGGCGAGAATGTGCCGTTCTCGACCCAGTAGCGAGCGTCGTCGAGGAGCATCTTGAGCTGGCCCCCGATCTGGAGTGGATCGATCCCGATATTCTTTTCGGTCCGACGAAATTCTCCGGCCCATTTCCACACCTCGCCAAACAGGCGGCGATGGAGAGTCCGGATAAATTGCTCTGTTAGAATATCTGTTTTGCGGCGCCGACCAAGCCAGATGAGACCACTTTCGATATTCACCTGCTCCAGTTGGTCGAGCTCTCCCCGCGTCGTGACGTGCCTAAATTTCAGTCCTTCTATTTCATCAGATTCGAGCGGCGTCGAACCATCCGGTTCGTTCGCTATTGCCGTCATTTGTCAGCCCAGAAATCGGCAGGCATAGTGCGGATAAGCTCGCCGGCTATTCTCTCCACTTCTCCCTTATTCTTCCTATCCGGCAATGATTGTCGCTCCAGCGCCATATGGACGGCAGCCCGCCCAACCAGCGCTTGAGCCCTCCTGCGGGCCTGTGCAGCGACGATGTCTTCGACTTGTCCCTCGATCGGCACAATCGCGTAGACAAAGCGACACCCCATCGCTTCGGCCGTAGCCTGCATGGTCTTCAGGGTTACGCCCCCAGAAAGCTCTGCCCGTTCGGCTTGTGAGACGCGCGCACGCGTAACGCCGAGCCGGCGTGCGAGTTGAGCTGCCGACATGCCAAGGGCCTTGCGAGCGGTTGCCATCCAGCCCTCGTTGGGCAGGTTTGGCTGCTGACCGATCAACGCGGCAGCGCGATTGACAATTGCCTGATACTGCTTTGTCGCAGCTTCGCTCACGCTCATAACGTAAACCTTTTTATCGACGCCAAGTCGTATATCGTCAATATATTTATAGACATCCGACTCTTCGTCGTCAATTTATATGTTTACATACTCTAAGATAATGTCAATATATATGTTGACGATCAGACCGCCCGGGCGAGGAGCGCCGGCGCGGCCTGCGCCGATTCCACGATCAGCCGGCCGAGTTCGCGGGCGCAGGGCAGCGTGGTGCCGGGTCGCCAGATCAGGGCGAACTCCACCTCCGGCAGGGGCGGCAGGCCGTGGCGGCCGTCGAGGATCTTCATCCCCGGTTCGATCTCGTCCCGGGCGACCATCGAGGCGGCCAGCCCCGCCAGCACCGCCGCCCGCAGCCCGTGCTGGTTGGCTGAGGTGAAGCCGGTGTGCCATTCGACGCCCGAAGCGGTGATGGCGTCGACGGCGATGGCGCGACATGGGCAGGGCGGTGGGGCGAGGGCCAGCGGCAGCGACGTCCCCGGCGCCCAGTCGAAGGTCTCGGCCGCGGCCCAGACGAACCGCGTCCGCCGCAGCACCGTGCCGCCGGTCTCGCCCGGCCGCGACATCACCACGGCGAGGTCGAGCTCACCGGCCTCGACCTTGGCGCGCAGGTCGAGGCAGACACTGACCGACGCCTCCAGCCGCACCTGGGGGAAGCCGCGGGCGAAGCGGCGCAGCAGCAGCGGCAGCCGGTCGCCCATGAAGTTCTCCGGCACGCCGAAGCGGACGACGCCGGAGACCGCGGAGGGCAGGAAGCGCCGGGTCAGCATGTCCTGCGCCTGCAGGATCTGCTCGGCATGGCGCAGGAACTCCTGGCCGTCCTCGGTCAGCAGCAGCTTGCGCGTGGTCCGGTGCAGCAGCGGCCGCCCGATCTGCTCCTCCAGCCGCCGGATCTGGTGGCTGACCGCCGACTGGGTCAGGTGCAGCCGCTCGGCCGCGCGGGTGAACCCGCCGGCATCGTGGACGGCAACGAAGGCGCGCAGCAGGGCGGGGTCGAAATCCATGGCCTAAATATATGATGGCGGAAAATGGACGCCACAAAATTAATTCATTTCCATCATGAAAGCGGATTGGCCAGAGTCAGCGCAGGCCCGATCGAGCACCCCACCGACACACCCCGCGCCGGAACCGGTCCACGCAAAGTCTTTGCGCGGCGGCGCGGCCTGTCGCTTCGAGAGAAGGATCATGGCTCTTTCACCCTCTGCCCGGAACATGGCCGCCCTGGTCGGCGTCTGCCTGGCTGCGCTGATGTTCGGCCTCGAGATCTCCAGCGTGCCGGTGATCCTGCCGACGCTGGAGACGGCGCTGCCCGCCGATTTCCACGGGCTGCAATGGATCATGAACGCCTACACCATCGCCTGCACCACGGTGCTGATGGCGACCGGTACCCTGGCCGACCGCTATGGCCGCAAGCGCGTCTTCACCGTCACCACCGTCGCCTTCGGCGCCACCTCGCTGATGTGCGGCCTGGCCGACAACGTGTCGCTGCTGATCGCCGCCCGCTTCCTGCAGGGTCTGGCCGGCGGCGCCATGCTCACCTGCGTGATCGCGATCATCTCGCACCAGTTCCAGGACGAGCGCGAGCGCGGCCGCGCCTTCACCGCCTGGGGCGTGATCAGCGGCGTCGGCCTCGGCTTCGGCCCGATCATCGGCGGGCTGATCGCCAGCTGGTCGAGCTGGCACTGGGTGTTCCTGATCCATGTGCCGCTGACCATCCTGGCCCTGATCCCGGCCCTGATCGGCATCCACGAATCGCGCGACCCGCACGCGCAAAAGCTGGACGTCGCCGGCATCGTCACCCTGACGCTGGCGGTGTTCGGCCTGGCCTTCCTGATCACCCAGGCGGCGGAGCTGGACCGCGCCACCGCGATCGGCCTCGCCGTCCTGACCGTCGCCGCCTTCACCGGCTTCGTGGTGGCGGAGCGGATCAGCCCGCATCCGATGTTCGATTTCTCGGTGTTCCGCATCCGCCGCTTCAGCGGCGCGATCATCGGCTGCATCGGCATGAACTGGTGCTACTGGCCGTTCATGATCTACCTGCCGATCTACTTCCAGGGCGGGCTCGGCCTCGACAGCCAGAGGGTCGGGTTCCTGCTGCTGGCCTACACCATCCCGTTCCTGGTGATGCCGCCGCTGGCCGACCGCCTGATGCAGCATGGCGGCCCGCGCCTGGTGATCCCGCTCGGCATGGCGGTGATGGGGACAGGCTTCCTGCTGATGCAGCTGGGCGCCGGGGTCGAGCAGGCCGGCTGGCTGACCGTGCTGCCCGGCGCGCTGCTGGCCGGGATCGGGCTCGGCCTGACCAACACGTCGGTGACCAACACCACCACCGGCTCGGTCCCCGCCAATCGGGCCGGCATGGCGTCGGGCATCGACATCAGCGCCCGGCTGATCACCCTGGCCATCAACATCGCGGTGATGGGGCTGATCCTGGTGGAAGGGATCCGCTGGTCCCTGCCTGCCGCCCTGTCCGGCGTTCTCGACGCCGCGCAGATGCAGGCGCTGGCCGCGTCCGTCGCCGCCGGCAACCTCGCCGCGCTGTCCCAGGCTTATCCGGCGCTGGCGACGCTGGACCCGTCGGGGACCGCGGTGCACGCGGCGCTGGTCGAGGGCTTCGGCTGGGTGATGCTGTATGGCGGCATCGGCGCCTGGATCCTGGCCGCGGTCAGCTTCGCGATCTTCGGCCCGGGACGGACCGCGGCAGAAGCCGGCCGGGCGGCGGCCTGCGTCGCGATGGACTAACCCAGCCTTCCATCACGCAGCGCCGCGACCAGCCCGTCGCAGCCGGCCTCGACCAGGTCCAGCACATGTTCGAAATCGGCGCTGCCACCGTAATAGGGGTCGGGCACGTCCCGCCCCTCCAGCCCCGGTGCATGGTCGAGGAACAGGCCGATCCGGCCCGGGCCGGCGATGGCCAGGCGGCGCATGCGGTCGAGATGGCCGCGGTCCATCGCCAGCAGCAGGTCGAAGCGGCGGAAATCCGCCCGCTCCAGCTTGCGGGCGCGCAGCGGCAGCAGGTCGTAGCCGCGGGCCGCCGCCGCCCGGATCGCCGGCGGGTGCGGCGGCTCGCCGGCATGGAAGCCCTGGATGCCGGCGCTGTCGACCGCGTGGTCCAGGCCGGCGGCGGCGAGCCTGGCCCGCATCACCGCCTCGGCGGTCGGCGAGCGGCAGATGTTGCCGGTGCAGACGAACAGGATGCGCATGCCGCCTGGATAGTCGGGACGAACCCAGGCGGCAAGGCGACCAATGGTCCGGGACCGTTTGCCAATGCTACTGGCGCGGCCATCTGATGGCGGTTTCTGCGCTTCCGGTGCTCACGGACCCAAACATCCTCTGCGCGCCGGTTCTCGAAACCATCACCAGCCGACTCACGCCAGCGCATTCTCAAGCGGTCTCTTACAGCCCCACGCCCTTCATCCCCTCTTCGCTGTAGCGCTCGCCGGCGATCGCATCTGGCGCGAACAGGGCGTCCAGCGCCGCCACCTGTTCCGCCGTCAGCCGGATCGCGGCGGCCGCGGCGTTCTCCGCCAGATAGGCACGGCGCTTGGTGCCGGGGATCGGCACGACATGGTCGTGCCGGGCCAGCAGCCAGGCCAGCGCCACCTGGCCCGGCTTGGCGCCCAGATCGAAGGCGAAGTCGCCCAGCGCCTCGGCCAGGCGCCGGTTCTGCGCCAGCGCGTCTTCGGCGAAGCGCGGATTGACGCGGCGGAAGTCATCCGCGGCCAGGGATGAGGTGTCGGTCACCGCGCCGGCCAGGAAGGCGCGGCCGAGCGGCGAATAGGCGACGAAGGTGGTGCCCAGCGCGCGGCAGGCCTCGAGCATCCCGTTCCGCTCCGGATCGCGGGTCCACAGCGAGTACTCGCTCTGCACCGCCGCGATCGGATGCACCGCATGGGCACGGCGCAACGTCTCGACCGACACTTCGGAGAGGCCGATCTGCCGCACCTTGCCGGCCCGCACCAGCTCGGCCATGGCGCCGACCGCATCCTCGACCGGCACGTCGGTGTTGCGGCGGTGCATGTAGTAGAGGTCGATGACATCGGTGCCGAGGCGCTTGAGCGAGGCCTCGGCCGCGGCCCGGATATAGGCCGGCGAGTTGTCGACCCGCCGCTCGTACCGGCCAGGCTCGCGCACGATGCCGAACTTGGTGGCCAGCACCACCTGGTCGCGCCGGCCCTTGAGGAAGCGGCCGATCAGCTCCTCATTGTGCCCCGACCCGTACATGTCGGCGGTGTCGAGGAAATCGATGCCGTGCTCCAGCGCCGCGGCGAGGGTGTCGAGCGACTGCGCGTCGTCGCGCGGGCCGTAAAATTCGGACATGCCCATGCAGCCGAGGCCGATGGCGGAGATGGTGGTGCCGTCCTGGCCGAGAGCGCGTCTGTCCATGGTCTTCTCCTTGGCTTTCGAGGCCGCCGGTCGCGCGGACCGCCGCGGCACGCCAGGAGAATGGCGATTGGACGATCATGCGATAACCCGTAGATATGCGTACGAGCTGATGAATGGGATTCAGCAATGCTTCGCGCCGACCTGCCCGACCTGGCCGCCTTCGCCGCCGTGGCGCGGCACCGCAGCTTCCGCCGCGCGGCGATCGAGCTGGCCCTGTCCGCCTCCGCCCTCAGCCATGCGATCCGCGGGCTGGAGGAGCGGCTGGGCGTGCGGCTCCTGAACCGCACCACCCGCAGCGTCACGCCGACCGAGGCGGGCGAGCGGCTGCTGGCCCGGCTGGAGCCCGCCTTCCGCGACATCGAAGGCGCCGTCGGGGAGATCGACCAGTTCCGCGGCCAGCCGGCCGGGTCGCTGCGGATCACCGCCTCGATTCCGGCGGCGGAGCTGATCCTGGCGCCGATGGTGGCGCGATTCCTGGAGGCCTATCCCGAGATCCGGCTGGAAATTGCGGTCACCAGCGCCCTGATCGACATCGTCGCCGGTGGCTTCGACGCCGGAATCCGCCTGGGCGAGCAGCTGGAGCGCGACATGGTCGCGGTGCGCTTCGGCGGCGAGCAGCGGATGATCGTGATCGCTGCTCCCTCCTATCTCGCGCGGCGGCCGCCGCCGCAGACGCCGCGCGACCTGACCGAGCATGCCTGCCTCGGCTACCGCTTCCCGAGCGGCGTGATCTATGCCTGGGAGTTCGAGAAGGATGGCCGGGAGCTGACGGTCAGCCCGAACGGGCCGCTGATCGTCAACAACGACCAGCGGCTGCTGATCCGCTCGGCGCTGGATGGCGCCGGCCTGGCCTGCGTGTTCGAAGGCATGGTCACGGCGGAGCTGGCGGAAGGCCGGCTGGTGCCGCTGCTGCTGGACTGGACGCCGCCCATTCCGGGCTTCTTCCTGTATTATCCGCGCCAGCGCCAGATGCCGGCGGCGCTGCGCGCCTTCATCGACTTCATCCGCGGCGACAACCTCGCCGTCAGCCGCGGCTGATGTCCGAGACGTCGCGGTTCGGTGTGTTCAGGCGGTGGCGGCTTGGGCCGCCAGGGCCGGCGGCAGGTCGAGCAATGGCAAAGCGAGGGTGGCGGTGGTCATGGCTTCCTCGGGCGGAAAGAACGGCACGCGATTGCGCGATCCGTTAATTTACATATCCGTCTGCCGTCTCGACTTATATAACAATTTTTCAATGCCATGCCCTGCTCGCCGGATCAGGCGCAGCGCGCGCCTCTGCCGCAGGCCGGAGGGCGGTGCCGGCCGCAGGCTCTCATAGGCCAGCCGCACGGCGGCGGCACCATGGGTTCGTTCCAGCCGCCGGACGGCGAAATGGGCCCGCGCCAAACGTCGGAAATGCTCCAGGAAGGTCAGGTTGACCGCGGCCCCGGCGGCCGCGCCCAGCACCGGGGCGGCCTGGGCCGCCAGCTTCAGCAGCACCGTCCCGCTGAACCGGGCGGCGACCGCCGCGACCAGCCGCGGCACCACCTTGGCGGTCGCGTCCGGCACCACCCGGGCCAGCGCGATCCGGGTGGCGAGATAGCCGGTCTCGACCGCATCATCAGCCGGGTCGGGCCGGCCCATGGCGAAGACCTTCAGGCATTCGATCGCGGTCTCCGGTGCCGTCGGGTCCTCCCCTGCCGCCTTCGCCTCGGCCGCGATCTGGCGCAGCAGCAGGGCCGTGGAGACCGGCAGCTCCGCCAGCGTGCTCGGCAGGCCGAAGCTGCCGCCGGCGGCGCCGCTGGCCGCGGCCAGGCCGCGATGCAGCCACGTCTCCCGCCTGCGCCTCACCCGGCGGCCGGAGCCGCTGCGCAGCGCCGCCCTCAGAGCGACGGCGAGGGCGCGGCGGATGGCGCCGTCCAGCACGGACTGGACCTCGACGGGCAGGTTGCGCTTCAGCGCTTCGACCGGCGTCCCGGCCAGGGCCGACAGGCGCGCCACCAGCGACTCATGGTCGAGCACCGCCTTCGCCTCGGCCAGCGCCGCCAGGGCCTCGGGCGGCAGGAACAAGGGGGCGGGCAGCGCTACGGCGGCGGTCATATGCAACAGATTGGGGGCCGGAGCGCGTCGACAAGGGCCGTTGAGCCCCGGCCCCGCCGCCATCATCATCGACGGATGAGACGAATCGAGCCCGGCGATCCGATCGTGATCCTGACCGGGGCCGGCATCTCGAAGGAGAGTGGCCTCGACACCTTCCGCGACGCCGGCGGGGTGTGGACGCGGGTACGGCTGGAGGATGTGGCCACGCCCGAGGCCTTCGAGCGCGATCCGGACCGGGTGCACCGCTTCTACAACGCCCGCCGCCGCACCCTGGCCGACCCGGCGGTGCAGCCCAACCCGGCGCATGCGGCGCTGGCGCGGCTGGAGCGCGACTGGCCGGGCCCGGTGCTGCTGGTCACCCAGAATGTCGACGACCTGCACGAGCGTGGCGGCAGCCGCCGGCTGATCCACATGCATGGGCAGCTGAACCGTGCCCGCTGCCTGTCCTGCGGCGCCGGCCGCGCCTGGCCCGGCGACCTGGCGGTCGACACCCCCTGCCCCGGCTGCGGCGCGGCCGGCGGCATGCGGCCCGACGTGGTCTGGTTCGGCGAGATGCCGCTGGCGATGGCCGAGATCGAGACGGCGCTGGCCGGCTGCAGCCTGTTCGTGTCGATCGGCACCTCCGGCACCGTCTATCCGGCGGCCGCCTTCGTCCACCAGGCGCTGGACGCCCGGGCCCTGACGGTGGAGCTGAACCTGGAGCCGGGCCAGGTCTCCGACCTGTTCCACATCCGCCGCCAGGGCCCGGCGACACGGCTGGTGCCGGAGCTGGTCGAGGCGCTGCTGGCGGGCGGATTCCCGGCGCGCTGACGGACGCCGCGCCGTCACCCGGCCATCCCCCAGACGGAGCATCCCACGTCATCCGGCCAGGATCCCGCCCCGCGATCCACGCATCCGTGACCGGACATCGCCGGCGCTTGGCCGCGGCCCGCGACTG
>NZ_JASATH010000057.1:0-39518 GCF_038440215.1 Inquilinus sp. OTU3971
GGGGGGGTGTGCTGGCCGAGTACCACTGCACTCCCCCTCCTGGCGGGCGGGGTGCCCCCCCGCCGCGCCGCGGCGCAAGGCAATGAAGCAATGGCCGAGCCACGGCGATTGTTCCGCCTGCGCCGCGACAAAGGCAGATCCACCGATCGAGCGATCATTGCCACAAGAACTGACCAATTTAGACAAATGTCACTTCGTGTATCTCGCCGAACACACCGGCGGATTGGGGCAGTTGGAATCGCTTATCAATTGATAGTCGGGCGGCACCGATTTGGGGCGCCGCATCGATGTACGGCAAGCGAAGCGGAATTTTATTGCACCGCAGGCGCGGAAGAAGAGGATTTTTAAGGGAACAGTTGGGTCGCCCATCGGTTTCGTTGGGTAGTCAGTCGCAACACGGACGCTCCCCGATGCCGGCCATCTCAGCCGCAACCGAGCGACAGTTCCTCGCGACCGTCGCTCCCTGCATTCCGGATCTCCGGCGCTATGCCGTGAGCCTGACCCGCAACCGCGCGGATGCCGACGACCTGATCCAGGAGACCCTGCTGCGGGCCGCCCTGAAGCTCCATCTCTGGCGCCCCGGCAGCAACATCGTGGCCTGGCTCATCGTCATGATGCGCCGCCTCCACCTCTCGAAATTCGTCTCGGGCAAGCGCAACCAGACCGAGATGGTGCCGATCGAGGGCTGGGACCTGCCCGCCCCGGCCAACCAGACCGAGGCGATCGAGGTGCGCGAAGTGGAGGCACGCTGGCCTTCCCTGTCGCGCAGCCATCGCGAGGTGTTGCACCTGGTGGCGATCAACGGCGCCTCCTACGAAGAGGCGGCCGAGCGCCTTCATGTCCCGATCGGCACCATCCGCTCCCGGCTGGCGCGGGCGCGGAACGCCCTGCGCGGCGAGGATCGGGCGGTTCACTGAGGGCGGCAGTCACAGCGCCTCGACCGGCAGCGTGAAGACATAGCCGATGCCGCGCTCGGTCCGGATGATTCTCGGGGCGCGCGGATCGGCCTCCAGCTTGCGGCGCAGCCGCAGCACCTGCACGTCGACGGTGCGGTCGAACACATCCTCGCGAATCCGCGTCGCCTGCAGCAGTTGCTCGCGCGACAGCGGCCGCTGCGGCGCCCCGACGAAGGCGACGAGCAGCGCATACTCGGCCTTTGAGAGCGGCACCACGGCCCCCTGGGCGTCGGTCAGCCGCCGCAGGCGCCGGTCGAGCTGCCAGCCGCCGAAGCGGCAGCGGCCGCGCTCGGGGGGCCGCTGCGGCGCTGCCCGTGCGAGGTCCCGCCCGCGCAGGATCGCCCGGATCCGCGCCAGCAGCTCGCGCAGCCCGAACGGCTTGCTCAGATAGTCGTCGGCGCCGAGCTCCAGCCCGATGACGCGATCGATCTCCTCCTGGCCGCGACCGGTGCCGATGATCACCGGGATGGCGGATTTCGCCCGCATCTCGCGCAGCAGCGCAAGGCCGTCACCCTCGCCGAGCTGCAGGTCCAGGATCACCACGTCCAGTTCGTC
The DNA here is from genome assembly GCF_038440215.1 of Inquilinus sp. OTU3971. Classification (NCBI taxonomy): domain Bacteria; kingdom Pseudomonadati; phylum Pseudomonadota; class Alphaproteobacteria; order Rhodospirillales; family Rhodospirillaceae; genus Inquilinus; species Inquilinus sp. OTU3971. Next base: position 1,512 of record NZ_JASATH010000057.1, read on the forward strand.
CCTGGCGATGTGGCGGGCCATCTCCCGGCGCCCCGCGGCCGCGACCGCGTGCACGCCGTGGCTCTCGAGATAGTCGACGATCGTCTCCCGCATCGCCGGGTCGTCGTCGGCAACCAGGGCGCGGATCGCCCGGTTGCTGTTCGCGGTGCTCAGGTCCAGCTCTGTCGACGGCGTGCTGGACTCGGCCTGCGACCAGGAGGCGACGAGGTAATCGGCCGGGGACATCCGATGTTGAAGCAAGGCTTCTGACTCCAGTTTCCGGCAGCGGTGGGTCCCGCCGCCTGTGCTGTGCCCGGACCATCGCACCCGAGCGGCAAAGCCGGAGGTGACCTGGGTCACGCCTGAAATCTGGCATCGTCATCGACATCCTCGGGCCGGATGCCCGGCGCCTCGGCCAGGCGTTCGACCAGGCGCCGGTAGAACGCCGCCTTGGTCCCGGTGCTGCGCGGCCGGCGGTGACCTGGAACAGCACGAAATCGTCGGAGCGCGGACCGCCGAGATAGTGCCGGTCGAACACCAGCTCTCCCGGCTCGTGCTGGTGGATGATCTGGAAGCGGTCGTCGGGCGGCACGTCGAAGGCCTCGACCAGTGCCCGGTGCAGGCCGTCGGACAAGGCGCGAAGGTATTCGGGCGATTTGCCTCTGGCGAGCGAGACGCGGGTGAGCGGTATGGCGATCTCCGTAGACTTGACGCCCAGCAGATAGCGCCGCAGGTTTGTACAGAAAATCAGAAATATCAAAACTTACAATTCGGAAAATAGGGACGATCCTCATGCGCCGGATCACCTTCGACCTGGACGTGCTGCGCAGCTTCGCCACGGGGATGGAACTGGGCAGCTTCGCCAAGGCGGCCGAGCGGCTGGGCCGCTCGACCTCGGCGGTCAGCGCCCAGTTGCGCAAGCTGGAGGAGCAGGCGGGCACGCCGATCTTCCGCAAGTCGGGACGAGGCCTGGCCCTGACCGAGGCCGGCGAGACCATGCTGGCCTATGCCCGCCGGCTGCTCGCGCTCAACGACGAGGCGGCGGCCGCGGTGCATGGCGCCGATCTCGAGGGCTGGGTGCGGCTCGGCCTGTCCGAGGATTTCGGCGAGGCGCTGCTGCCGGCGGTGCTGGGCCGCTTTGCCCGCGCCCATCCGAAGGTTCGGATCGAAGCCCGGATCGCCCGCAGCTTCGACCTGCTGGACCGGGTCGGGTCCGGCCAGCTCGACCTGGCGCTGGCCTGGGGCGATGGCGGCGTCCTGCCCCATGGCGAGCGGCTGGCCGAGCTGCCGATGCGCTGGGTCGGGCCGGCCGCGGGCGACCGCGCCGCCAGCTTTGGCCGGCCCGACGAGCCGCTGCCGCTGGCGACGCTGGAGGCGCCATGCCTGCTGCGCACCGCCGCGACCACCGCGCTGGACCACGCCGGCATCCCGTGGCGCCTGGCCTTCGTCAGCCCCAGCCTCGGCGGGCTGTGGGCGGCGGTGGCAGCCGGTCTCGGCGTCACCATCCGCACCGATTTCGGCCTGCCCGCCGGCGTCCTGGTACTGGACCCGGCCGCGGCGCCGGCGCTGCCGTCGCTGCCCCTGACGCTGCTGCGGGCCGAGGCCGAGCCGGATCCGGTTACCGCCCGGCTGGCGGCGATCCTGGCACAGTCGGTCCGCGACGCCCTGCCCGGCTTCGCCGCGGCCGCGTGAGGCTCGCCTACCGCTTCAGCGTCCCGTAAGGGTCTTCTTCCGGTTCTTCCTGCGGCTGTGCGGCATTGCCGGCCGTGCCCGCCCCAGCGCCCTCAGACTTGGCATTCGAGGCGAAATGCGGGATCAGCAGGGTGCTCCAGGCCTCGAAGATCTTGACCGTCTCGGTCCGGCAGCGGGCCGCCCGCGCCTCGGGCAGCAGCCCGTCCTGCACGATCTGGGCATAGCGGTCCGGGTCGCGCCCATACATCATGCACAGCAGGTTGAAGTAGCGCTGCTCGCTCAGCGAATGCTCGTCGGCGTAGCGGGCCATGTCGGTGTCCTGGTTGCTGCCACCGCCGCTGCCGTTCACCGAGAACCACAGCGCGACCAGCTTGAGCGAGGCGATGACCTCGTCGGTCGCCTCGTTGTCCCAGTTGTTCAGCATCATCGTCACGGCTGCCAACTGGTCGACAGCATCCTCCTCGCGCCCGGTCGAGGGCAGGCCGAGGATGTCGATCAGCGCATGGCCGGTTTCGTGCAGCAGGATGAAGCGGATGTTCTGCTTCACATAGTCGGTCTGGAAATCCGATCCGCCTCCGGTCTGCTTGGCCAGCGCGTGGCCTTCCCGCACCAGCGAGTCGACCATCTCGTAGCAGAGCGCGATCATCGACTCCTTGGGTGAATAGAAGGCGTTCACCGTGCCGCATTCGCCTGCGACGAAGGCCAGCGGCCGCGGCATGATGAACATGCCGTCCATGGTCTGGATCTCAGGGATCTGGCGGATCAGGTCCGTGTCCTGCACGAACTGGTACGCCCGTTGCATCTCCTGGCTCTTCGGCTCCTGGTACTCGTAGCTGAAGGGCGTGCCGCCCTTCGGATTGCCCGAGGCGCTCGTCCGCTGCGGGCTCGGTTCCGTGCCGCCGCCCGTGGTGCCGCCTCCGCCGGGCTGCTCCTTGGCGTCGAGCAGCGCCTGCAGGGTCGGGTAGCTCGGATCCTCCTGCGGCGTGTCGTAGCCGAACGGGTAGAAGCTGTTCGACACCATGACCGAGACCGGGCCCATCTCCTTGTCATGGGCCGCATCCCAGATCAGGTCGTAGCCGCGGATCTCGCCGCCGCGCTGCTCATACCGGGCGTAGAACTTGCCCGATCCCCGGTTGCCGCTGAGGATGAACAGGCTGTCCCGCCTGAACTCATAGGTGACCTTCGACTTCTGGTCGCCGGCCAGCGCGTCGTACAGGGCGTCGATCTGACCAGGCTTGATGTCGGTCATCCGGACGGTCATCAGCGACACGTTGCCGTCCTGGCTGTCCAGCAGCAGCCCGCCCATGTCGGAGTTCTTCTGCTCCGTCAGCAGCTTCGACGGATAGGACAGGGTGATCCGGCTGCGGGAATCGGACAGCGGCTGCCAGCCGAACCGGTCCCTGGCCGAGAAGGCGGAGCCGGCGAGCCTGAGCGCCTGCTCACCGTCGAGCCGGCCGGTGGGTCGGACGCCGTTCTGCTCCTGCCAGGACCAGATCGCGTCCCGCGTGCCGCGCGCGAGAACGCCGTCGGCCCAGCCATTGTAGTAGCCGAGCCAGATCAGCCCCTCCTGCAGCAGTTTCTTCTCTGGCACGTTCAGCATGCCGTCGAGATCGGACGCGTCGATGGAACCGGCCTGCGGCCGTGGCGACTGGGCCTGGCCGGAGGACGCGGCCCCCAGCAGGCCGCAGACGATCAAGGCCGCAACGACCGCCGCCCTCACGCGGCGAGAGCCGCGTTCCGATTCCCTTCCCACCATCTTTCCCCTCCAAACCCGCTCACGGCCTGATATTGGACGAATTTGTTGAGAATCGGGCCGCATTCGCATGTCATTGAGAGCCGAGCGAAAAAGGTCTGAAAAGCCCCTGCCTAGGAAGATCAGTACGGAGCGGGACGCCGATCTCAGGCCAGCGACTGCAGGTCGCCGCAGATGCTGATCGCCTGGCCGGAGATGGTGCGGCCGCGCGGCGAGGCCAGCAGCAGGATCTGGTCGGCCAGCTGGCGCGGCTGGATCATCTCCCGGATCGAAGCCTGGGCCAGGGACTTGTCCAGCATCGCCTCCGGCGTGACGCCGCGCTGGGCCGCCTTGGCGGCGAAGACCCGGCGGATGCGGTCGCCCTCGACGATGCCGGGCTGGATCGCGTTGACCCGGATGCCGAGCGGCCCGAGCTCGATCGACAGCGACTTGGTGAAGCCGACCACTGCCCATTTCGAGGCGGCATAGGGCGTGCGCAGCGGGAAGCCCAGGCGCCCGGCGGAGGAGGACAGGTTGACGATGCTGGCATTGTTGCTCTTGGCCAGATGCGGCACGGCCAGGCGGGTGCAGTTGAACTGGCCGGTGATGTTGACCGCCAGCGTCCGGTCCCACTCCTCCGGATCGATCTGGTCCACCCGGCCGGTCGGGCCGGCGATGCCGACATTGTTGACCAGGCAGTCGAGCCCACCCAGCGCCGCCAGCGCCTCGTCGAACAGCCGAGCCACGGCCGCCCGGTCGGACATGTCGGCCGGGGTCGCGCTGATCGACGGGCTTTCCGCCGCCAGCGATTCGAGCCCTGCCCGGTCGACGTCGCAGACATGCACCCGCGCCCCCTCCTCCACGAAGGCGCGGACGATCTCCCGCCCGATGCCTGACGCGCCGGCGGTGACCAGGACGCGCAGTCCCTTGATGCCGAGATCCATGGCGTTCTCCTCCTTGCTCGTTGCCGGCAACCCTATCCCGGCGGGCCATCACAACCAAGCCGGCCTGGGTTGCCGATCGCGGTCTGGACCCGGGCCCCGCTTTGTCGGACCGTTGGCACAACGACACTGCGGGAGGGAACGACACATGCCGACCGTCGCGATCATCGGCACCGGGCTGATCGGCCGGTCCTGGGCGATCGTCTTCGCCGCCGCCGGCTGGCAGGTGCGGCTGGCCGATTCCAGCACCGCCGCGCTGGAAGCGGCGCCGGGACTGATCGGCGAAGGGCTGGCGGAGCTTGCGGGCCACGGCCTCGTCGACGGCCCAGCCGGCGCCGCGGCCCGGGTCCAGGCCGCCGGATCGCTGGTCGAGGCGGTGGCCGGCGCCGAGCTGGTGCAGGAGAACCTGCCCGAGAATGTCGAGATCAAGCGCACGGTCTTCGCCGAGCTGGACCGGCTGGCGCCGCGCGACGCGATCCTGGCCTCCTCCACCTCGGCCATCGTCGCCTCGCGCTTCACCGAGGGGTTGGCCGGGCGCGACCGCTGCCTGGTGGCCCATCCGGTCAACCCGCCGCATCTGGTGCCGGTGGTCGAGCTGTGCGGCGCGCCCTGGACCTCCCCCGAGACCATCGAGCGGGCGCGCGGGATCTACCGCGCCGTCGGGCAGGAGCCGGTCACGATCCACCGCGAGGTCGACGGCTTCGTGCTGAACCGGCTGCAGGGTGCCCTGCTGGCCGAGGCCTTCCGGCTGGTCGGCGATGGCGTGATCAGCCCGCAGGATTTGGACAAGACCATCAAGGACGGGCTCGGCCTGCGCTGGTCCTTCCTCGGCCCGTTCGGCACGATCGAGCTGAACGCGCCGGGCGGCATTCCCGACTACTGCGCCCGCTACACCGGCTTCTACCGCCGTCTCGCTGCAGACCCTGCCAAGCCGGAGGTGTGGGACGGGCCCACCGTCGCCCGCCTGCTGGCCGGCTGGGGCGAGACGCCGGACGCCGCCCGGCTGGCCGCGCGCAGCGCCTGGCGTGACCGTCGCCTGGCGGCGCTGAAGGCCCATAAGGCGGCGCAGCCCGAAGACCCGACCGTTTCCTGAGCCAGAGGACAGACCAGATGGCCAAGAGCCGCAAGATCGTCATCACCTGCGCCGTCACCGGGGCGATCCACACCCCGTCGATGTCCCCTCACCTGCCGGTGACCGCCGCCGAGATCGCCGAGGCGGCGATCGGCGCGGCCGAGGCCGGGGCCGCTATCGTCCATCTGCACGCCCGCGACCCGGAGACCGGCAAGCCAGACCAGACGCCGCAGGCCTTCGAGCCGTTCCTCAAGGTGATCAAGCAGCGCTCGAACTGCGTCGTCAACCTGACCACCGGCGGCGCCCCTTGGATGCGGGTCGAGGAGCGCATCCTGCCGGCCCAGACCTTCAAGCCGGAGGTGGCGTCGCTGAACATGGGGTCGATGAATTTCGGCCTGTTCCCGATTCTCAACCGGTTCAAGGAGTTCAAGCATTCCTGGGAGCCGGAGGCGCTGGAGGCCTCGCGCGACCTGGTGTTCCGCAACAGCTTCAAGGACATCGAGTTCGTGCTGCGGACCCTCGGCGATGACGGCATCCGCTTCGAGTTCGAGTGCTACGACACCTCGCACCTCTACAACCTGCACCACTTCCTGGAGCGCGGCCTGGTCAAGCCGCCGCTGTTCGTCCAGACCGTGTTCGGCATCCTCGGCGGCATCGGCCCGCATCCGGAGGATGTGGCGCATATGAAGCGCACCGCCGACCGGCTGTTCGGCGACCAGTACGAATGGTCGGTGCTCGGCGCCGGCCGCAACCAGCTGCCGATCGCGGCGATGGCGGCGGCGATGGGCGGCAACATCCGCGTCGGGCTCGAGGACTCGCTCTGGGCCGGCCCCGGCAAGCTGGCGGAGTCCAACGCCCAGCAGGTCCGCCTCGCCCGCCAGATCATCGAGGGGCTGGGCCTCGAGATCGCCTCGCCGGACGAGGCGCGCGAGATCCTGGAGCTGAAGGGCGGCGACCGCGTCGCCTTCTGATGCCGGAAGGCAGGTTCTATCCCGCGCTCGCGGCTTGTCCCACGCTCGTATAGGGCAAGTCCCCCGATCGGCGAGAATGGTCACAGAGACGCAGCGCAACGGAGGTCGCCCCCAACCCTGATGACGTAGGGGCTGCCTCCCTTTCGTCTTCTCCACCCTGCGCCAGGGGACGGGAAGACCAGAAAGGATGATATCGGTCACTCCCCACGGCCGGGAAGCATCGCTGTTACGGTGGTCACAGCAACAGAGAGCTGACCGTGCTTGGATGGGCGGCATGAATACCGCCTCACATGTTCGTTCCCGGCGGTCCGGCTTGGCCGGACCACGGTCCCGCCGAAATGCTTCGGCCCTCGGCGGTAATGAGCTGCGTCGTCTTCGCGGCCTGGGACGGCCGTCGGCGGGGTCGATGGGCTCGAGACTATCAATCGTGTGGCGGATTTCCCACTCCGCTCAACAATGTGGCCGTCCCGCCCTGATTTCGACGCCGTCGTCTGATATCGGTGAAGGCTGGGGTCGGAGGGCATGTTATCTTCGACTTGAAATCTGGGGAGTGAAATCAAGTAGCGGTTCGATTTCTTCATTGAATGGTTATTTTGTTTCCGCACCCTGTGCCATTCGAAGCGAAGCGATTGTCGGTATGGGCAAGTAGATGACAATCTTTTTTACCGCCTCGGTGCGATCCGGTTCGGATGTCACTAGCCCCCAGTTCGAGGGGACCCCTCGCCGAGTCTGTCTCAGCCGGGCCGCCGCCCGTGCGAAACGGGTGTCGTGATGGGCGCGCAAACCCGCACAAAACCTGGTGTTTCAATTCGATGCACGACCGACATCGCATCTATGCGTATGATCGAAACAAGCATCCCGAAGGGGAGCGCGAGAAGCGGTAGGGAACGGACAGGTTCAATGGCACAGGCGCCCGAGGCGTCGCATACGGCTGCTGGTCACGAGCAATCGATCGTCAGCCAGACTCTCCCCTCTCAGCTCCTGACCTTGTTCCGGACGCTGCGGGCATCACCCGACTGGAAACGAATTCTTGTTCTTATGGTCGGCGTCGTCGTCGTCATCGCCCTGACCGCGGCGGCGCAGATCCGGCTGAACGCCTGGAACCAGCCCTTCTACGACGCGCTGGCGCAGAAGAGCCTGATCGGGTTCCTGCATCAGTTGGTGGTCTTCGTCTTCATCGCCGGCGTGCTGCTGACGCTGAACGTCGCCCAGGCTTGGCTCAACCAGACGCTGAAGGTGCGGCTGCGGGCCGGGCTGACCCGTGACCTGTTCGGCGAGTGGCTGAAGCCGAAGCGTGCCTTCCGCCTGGCCGGCGCCGGCGAGATCGGCGAGAACCCGGACCAGCGCATCCACGAGGATGCGCGTCACCTGACCGAGCTGTCGACCGATCTCGGCATCGGCCTGCTGCAGTCGACCCTACTGCTGATCAGCTTCATCGGCGTGCTGTGGATCCTGTCCCAGGGCATCGCCCTCAAGATCGACGGCATGCCGATCTCGATCCCCGGCTACATGGTCTGGTGCGCCCTGCTCTATGCCGCCCTGGCCTCCTGGGTGAGCTTTCGCGTCGGCCGGCCGCTGATCAACATCAACGCCGAGCGCTATGCCCGCGAGGCCGATCTGCGCGCGGCCCTGGTCCGCGTCAACGAGCATGTCGACGGCATCACCCTGGACAGCGGCGAGTCGGACGAGCGCCGGCGCCTGGACGGCGACCTCGACCGGATCATCGCGGTGATGCTGCGCTATGTCCGCGCCGTCACCAACCTGACCTGGATCACCGCCGGCTATGGCTGGTTCACCATCGTCGCCCCGATCCTGGTCGCCTCGCCCGGCTATTTCGGCGGCGACCTGACCTTCGGCGAGCTGATGGTGGCGGTCGGCGCCTTCGTCCAGGTGCAGCAGGCGCTGCGCTGGTTCGTCGACAACTTCAGCAACCTGGCCGACTGGCGGGCGACGCTGCTGCGCGTGATGAGCTTCCGCGAGACGCTGGTGACGCTCGAGCACCTGAACGGCGAGCCGCGCAGGATCGAGATCGCCGAAGGGACCGGCGACACGCTGGGCTTCGAGAAGCTGGGCGTGCTGTCGGCCGGCGGGCTCGCGGTGCTGGACGACGAGCAGGTCGAGATCAAGCCGGGCGAGCACGTCCTGATCGTCGGCCGCACCGGCGGCGGCAAGAGCACGCTGTTCCGCGCCTTCGCCGGGCTGTGGCCCTGGGGCACCGGCCGCATCCTGATACCGCCCCAGGCCCGCACCATGTTCCTGCCGCAGCGGCCCTACCTGCCGCCCGGCGCATTGCGCGACGCCCTGACCTATCCGATGGACGCGTCCAGCTTCACCGACGAGCAGATCTGCGGCGCGCTCCGGCGCACCGAGATGGGGCACCACGAGATCTCGCTCGACCAGGTCAAGAACTGGGACAAGGAGCTGACCAGCGACGAGTTGCAGACCCTGACCTTCGCCCGGCTGCTGCTGCACAAGCCGCAATGGGTGTTCATCGACGAGATGGTCGACGCCCTTGACGAGGAGCGGCGAAAGACGGCGATGTCGATCTTCGAGCATGAGCTGCCGGAGACGGCGGTGATCACCATCGCCCGGCGCGAGGTCAAGAACGGCTTCTACACCCGTGTCCTGCGGCTGCACATGACCGACGAGGTCACCGGCGAGCGCCGAGTCCCGATCGGCCGGCCGCCGCGGCGGGCCATCCCCTCCTCCGCCGGCTTCGCCCCCCTGCTCCACCACCGAGACCCGATGGAATGACCAAACGACCGGCACCGGCCCGCCGCGCTTCCAGGAAGGGCGCCGCGGCGCTGTCGGACGACGCCCTGCTCGACCTCGTGCAGCGCCAGACCTTCCAGTTCTTCTGGGAGGCGGCGCATCCGGTCAGCGGCATGATCCCCGACCGCACCGACCGCGCCGGCAAGGCGCCGAACGACTGGGTGACGACCGGCGGTTCCGGCTTCGGCGTCATGGCGATCATCGTCGCGGCAGAACGCGGCTGGATCGCGCGCGCGGCCGCGGTCGAGCGGCTCATGACCATCGTCCGCCACCTGGAGCACACCACCTCGCATCACGGCGTGTTCCCGCATTTCCTCGACGGCCGCACGGGCGCCACGGTGTCTTTCAGCCGCAAGGATGACGGCGGCGACCTGGTCGAGACCGCCTTCCTGTTCCAGGGACTGCTCTGCGCCCGCCGCTACTTCGACCGCGACGCCGCCGACGAGACCGAGCTGCGCAACCATATCGGCTGGCTGTGGAACGAGACCGAGTGGAACTGGTACACCCGCGGTGGGCTGAACGTCCTGTTCTGGCACTGGGGCGCCAACAACGGCTGGGGCATGGGTCACGAGATCCGTGGCTGGAACGAGTGCCTGATCGCCTATGTCATCGCCGCGGCCTCGCCGCGCTACGCCATCGATGCCGAGGTCTATCACCGCGGCTGGGCGGTCGGCCGGTACTTCCTCAGCCAGCGGCGCTACTACGACATCGAGCTGCCGCTGGGCATGCCCTATGGCGGGCCGCTGTTCTTCAGCCACTACTCCTTCCTCGGCCTCGACCCGCGCGGCCTGAAGGACCAGTACGCCGACTATTGGGAGCAGAACCGCCGGCACACGCTGATCAACTACGAGCACTGCATTCGCAACCCGAACGGCTTCAAGGGCTACGGGCCGGATTGCTGGGGCCTGACGGCGAGCGACACCCCGGGCGGCTATTCGGCGCATGCCCCGGACAACGACCTCGGCGTCATCACCCCGACCGCGGCCCTGTCGGCGATGCCCTACACGCCCGAGCAGTCGATGCGGGCGCTGCGGCATTTCTATGAAAAGCTGGGCGACCGGATCTGGGACAGATACGGCTTCGTCGACGCCTTCTCCGAGCAGGCGAATTGGGTGGCCGACACCTATCTGGCGATCGACCAGGGCCCGATCGTGGTGATGATCGAGAACCACCGCAGCGGCCTGTTGTGGCGGCTGTTCATGAGCGACCCGGATGTGCAGCGCGGCCTGCGCAACCTCGGCTTCGAGAGCCCGCATCTGGGCAAACGCTGATGGCCGGCATCGCCCTTCTCCGGGGAATTCTGCTACACTGGCCGCGCCATGAACGAGAACACTGAGAACCTCGTCCTCGAACATCTCCGACATCTCCGCGCCGGCATGGACCGCATCGTCGACCGCCTGGACGACCTGACCGCTCGCGTCGGGCGGCTCGAAGTCAATACCGCGCGTATCGAGGTCGTTCTGGCAGAGCACTCCGTTCGCTTCGACAAGATCGAGAAGCGGCTCGACCGGATCGAGACCCGGCTCGGCCTGATCGAAGCGTGAGCGCTTGCCCGGGCTGACCCGGGCAACCAGAGACTGTCGACGCCCTCTGGATTGCTGGGTCAAGCCAGGCAATGATATTAATGGTTTAGCGTCGGTTCTTTGCCTCAAATCTCAGTTGGAGCCGCAACTGGTGCCGATACCATCTGGTCCGACGGACGGCGACTTCACAAACTGGCTCGACCGGCAATACGCGGTCGCCGCGCGCAACCTGACGCTCGGCGTGTCCGCCACCCATCTGGTCAAGGAGCGGCTGCCGTTCCGCCAGCGCATCGTGCCGCGGCCGGGATCGGTCGTGGCCTCGGCGGTGATGGGCGCCTACGACCCCGACCCGGACTATTTCTTCCACTGGTTCCGGGATTCGGCGCTGGTGATGGATGCGCTGCGCATCCTGGTCGCGGACGGCACCCGGCCGGCTTCGGATGCCGGTCATATCCGCGACTTCATCCGCTTTAGCCTCGGCCTGCGCGACCTGACCGGCGCCGCGGTGCTGGCCAAGGGCGACCCGCGGCAGGGCGTCGACCCGGATTTCGTGCAGCATGTCCGGTCCGAGGCCGATCTGCGCGGCGTCGCAGGCGACCGGATCTGGGGCGAGGTCCGGGTCAACCCGGACGGCACGCTGGACACGCTGAACTGGTCGCGGCCGCAGCATGACGGGTCGGCGCTGCAGGCGCTGACCCTGCTGCGCTGCCTGGAGGACGGTGTGCTGGAGCCGGGCGTCCGGAACGAGGCGGCCGAGTTGCTGCGGATCGACCTGGACTTCGTCCTGGCGCATCACGCCGAGCCCAGCTTCGAGATCTGGGAGGACAGCCGCGGCCACGACTACTACACCGGGGTTGTGCAATGCGCCGCGCTGCGCCGGGGCGCGGAGTGGCTGGAGGCACAGGGCGACGCCGAGACTGCCGGGCGATGCCGGGAGGCGGCCATGGCGCTCGCGGCGGCCGCGGACAGCCATTGGCGGACCGGCGCCTATGCCAGCCTGCTGCCCGCTGCCTCCGGCGCGCCGGGCCGCGACCTCGACATCGCCGTGATCCTCGGCGTGCTCCATGCCGGGCTTCCGTCCGGGCCGCACAGCGTGTTGGACCCGAAGGCCCAGAGCACGCTCGCGGCGCTGGAGGACCTGTTCGTCGGCCTGTTCCCGATCAATGCCGGGCGAACGGCCCCGGCGCTCGGCCGCTATCGCGAGGACCGCTACTACGGCGGCGGCGCATGGTACATCGCGATCCTGGCGGCGGCGGAGTTCCACTACCGCTTGGCGGCAACGCTGGCCGGCGGAGCGGCCTTCGCGCTGACCGCCGATAACCGCCGCTTCGTCGCCCGCGCGCTGGTCACCGAGCCCGACGATCTCGACCGCCTGCGCCTGGCCGCCGCCTTCCTCGCGCGCGGCGACGCCTTCCTAACCACGGTGCAGGCCTTCACCCCGGCCGACGGCGCCCTGTCGGAACAGTTCGACCGTGCCACCGGCGCCCAGACCTCGGCCAAGCACCTGGGCTGGAGCTATGCCGGCTTCATCACCGCCACGGATGCGCGCCGGCGTGCGCTGAGGCACGCCGGCTGATCCGCTCCCTACCCGGCCGCCTTGGCGGTCGAGGAGGCGCGCCACAGATCGATGCCGCCATCCAGGGCGTGGCGGTCGATCTCGGCCAGCTCTTCGGCGGTCAGCGGCGCGCCCTTCAGCGCGTCGAGGCTGTCGTCCAACTGGGCCACCGAGCGGGCGCCGATCAGGGCCGAGGTGATGCGCGGGTCGCGCAGCACCCAGGTCAGCGCCATCTGCGCCAGGGTCTGGCCGCGGCGCTTGGCGATTTCGTTCAGCGCCCGGATGCGGACGATGTTGCCCTCCGACAGCAGCCTCGACTGCAGCGAGCGGCCGCGCTTGGCGCGCGAATCCTCCGGCACGCCATCCAGGTACTTCGAGGTCAGCATGCCCTGCGCCAGCGGCGAGAAGGCGATGCAGCCGATGCCGAGCTCCTCCAGCGTGTCCAGGAGCCCGTCCTCGATCCAGCGGTTGAGCATGGAATAGGAGGGCTGGTGGATCAGGCAGGGCGTGCCGAGATCCTTGAGGATCGCTGCGGCCTGGCGGGTCGCCTCGGGCGAGTAGGAGGAGATGCCGACATAGAGCGCCTTGCCCTGGCGCACGACGTGGTCGAGCGCGCCCATCGTCTCCTCCAGCGGCGTCTCGGGGTCGAGCCGGTGCGAATAGAAGATGTCGACATAGTCGAGCCCCATGCGCTTGAGGCTCTGGTCCAGGCTGGCGACCAGGTATTTGCGCGAGCCGAAATTGCCATAAGGCCCTGGCCACATGTCGTAGCCGGCCTTGGTCGAGATCAGCAGCTCGTCGCGATAGGGCTGGAAATCGGCCGCGAAGATGCGGCCGAAATTCTCCTCGGCCGAGCCGTAGGGCGGGCCGTAATTGTTGGCCAGGTCGAAATGGGTGACGCCGCGGTCGAAGGCGCGGCGGAGCACGGCGCGGCCGGTCTCGACATGGTCGACCCCGCCGAAGTTCTGCCACAGGCCGAGCGAGATCTCCGGCAGCTGCAGCCCGCTGCGGCCGGAGCGGCGAAAGCGGGCGGTCTCGTAGCGCGCCGTATCGGCGATCCAGGGCGTCTGCATGGCTGTTTCCGTCCTATCGAGTGTTGGCGTCAGGCGACCGGCTGGGCGCATTGCCCGGTGCCGACGATCGCGGTCTTCGCCGCATCGGCGTCCTGCGGAGCACTGTCCTGCAGGTAGAAGATCTCGCTGTTCTGGTTGAAGGCTTTCAGCTCGCGACCATCGGCATCCGCGATCGTGCCAGTGTGGTTGATCGGGTGCTGGCGGCGGCCGCCCTCCGGCGTCTCGGCGAGCAGGAAGCCGCACAGCTCGTAGCGCACCGTCCGCCCGGCCGGCACCTTGACCTGCAGCTCGGCGACCGGGTCGTCCTTGGTGACGTGGAGGACGCCGACGGTGCGGCCGTCGATGCCAACGGCGATCAGCTCCTCGATCTGGTCGGGGCCGAGCTCGTCGGTGATGCGGAAGCGGTGGTCCTTCGGGCCGGCATCCGCCGGGGCCACGGCGAGCAGGCCGATCAGCAGCGCCAGGGCTGCGCCGTGCCAGAGTCGCAAGCTGCGTATGGATGGCTGCAAGGCGCCCTCTCCGTCCCCGTCCCCGCCCGTAAGGGAGCGACCCTAGCGCGAGGGCGGACGACATACCAGCTTGCACGATCACCCCCGGATCGGTTAGGCCAACGCTTCCGCGGATGCGGCGCGGCCCCGGGCCGCGCCCACGGCATCCCTCCGAAAACCCAGTGTAGGGTCAGTTATGCGTTCTTTTGACGGACAGCGGTCCGACGGCGCCCCGATTCGCCGCAACCGCGAGGAAAAGCAGAAGCAGTTGCAGGAGCTGGAGCAGAAGCGCACCCATCTCGGCATCCACACCTCGAAGACGCTGCGGGATGCCATGGACCGCAAGATCGCCGAGCTGAAGACCGAGCTGGCACTGGCCGAGCGCGCCGCCGCGAACCAGGCCGCCAACCCGGCGCCGCAGCCGCGCCGGCCGCCGCGCCGCTGAAACGATACCGGGGCGGCGCCGGACCGCCGGACCGCCGCCCCGATCTCAGATCTCGATCACCAGCCCGTCATAGGCCGGCCGGACATGGTCCGGTAGTTGCTGGCAGAGCCAGTCGTAATCCATCTGGTGGTTCATATGGGTCAGCCAGGCCTGCTTCGGCTTGAGCCGCTCGATCCATTCCACCGTCAGCGCCAGATGGGCGTGCGACACATGCGGCTCCGGCCGGGTCGCATCCACCATCCACAGCTCCACCCCCTCCAGCGCCGCCCAGGCGCGGTCGTCGAGGCGCACGACGTCGGTCGAATAGGCGAAGCGGCCGAAGCGGTAGCCCATCGAGACGACGCGGCCATGGTCCTGCTCGAACGGCAGGATGTCGATGTCGCCGACCCGGAACGGCCCGTCCAGCAGATGCGGCACCAGGAACGGGTGGTAGAAGCCGCGGTCCATCTCGACCGAGGTCATGATGTAGCCGAAGCGCTCCTCCAGCTCCTGCCGCACCGCCGAATCCATATAGGCGTTAATCGGCTGCTTGAAGGCCAGCGGCCGCAGGTCATCGATGCCATGGATGTGGTCGGCATGGGCGTGGGTGAAGAGCAACGCGTCGACCCGCTTGACATCGTGGTCCAGCAGCTGGTCGCGCAGGTCCGGCGAGGTGTCGATCAGGATCGTCGTGCTGTCGCTCTGCACCAGGATCGACGGGCGGCGCCGGCGGTTGCGCGGATTGGCCGGATCGCAGGTGCCCCAGATGCCGCCGACCATGGGCACCCCCATCGAACCGCCGCAGCCGAGCACCGTCACACGCATCGGTCAGGCCTCTTGCTTCGGGATCTTCGTGAACAGGCTGAAGAAGTTGTCGCTCGTTCTTCGAGCAAAATCTGAACCTGACAGCCCGTGCAGTTCGGCCACCCGCTGGGCGGTGTGGGTGACGAAGGCCGGCTCGTTGCGCTTGCCCCGCTTCGGCACCGGCGCCAGGTAGGGCGCGTCGGTCTCGACCAGGATGCGGTCGAGTGGCAGATCCTTCGCCGTGGCGCGGATGTCCTCGGACCGGTTGAAGGTCACGATCCCGGACAAGGAGATGTGAAGTCCGAGTTTTACCGATTTTTCAGCGAGTTGTCGTGTTCCGCTGAAGCAATGGATGATGCCGCGCAGCGGCGGACGCTCGCCACCCTGCCCTTCTTCGGCGAGGATCCGCAGCGTGTCGGCCTCGGCCTCGCGGGTGTGGACGATCACCGGCAGGTCGGCGATCCGCGCCGCCCGGATGTGGCGCCGGAAGCTCTCCTGCTGCGCCTCGGCCGGGCTGAGGCCGTAATGATAGTCGAGGCCTGTCTCGCCGATCCCGACCATCTTCGGATGCGCGACGAGAGCCAGGATTCCCTCGACCGTGAGGTCGGTGAAATCCTTCGCCTCATGCGGATGCACCCCGGCCGCGCCGTACAGCATCGGGAAGCGCTCGACCAGCGCGATCGTGGCCGCCAGCCGGTCCGGCCGGGTGCAGATGGTCAGTATGCAGCCGACCCCGGCCGCCCGGGCACGGCCGACCACGTCGTCGATCTCCGCCGCGAAATCCGGGAAGTCGAGATGGCAGTGGCTGTCGACCAGCATCAGGCCTCCGGCTCGACATAGCGCGGGAACACGCCTTGCGGCGCCGGCAGCGTCGTGCCGGGCACCAGCGCATGGTCGTCGCCGACGCGGTCGAAGCCGCGGGCGTCGCCGGCCACCGCCAGCTGGTCGAGCATCTTGGCCATCGATTGCGGCATCACCGGCTGCATCAGGATCGACAGGCGGCGCACCGTCTCGGCCAGCACCCACAGCACCGTCGCCATCCGCGCCGGGTCGGTCTTGCGCAGGGTCCAGGGCGCCTGCTCGTCGACATAGCGGTTGGCCTCGCCGACCACGGCCCAGACCGCGTCCAGGCCCCGATGGAAGGCCTGGACGTCGAAGTCGCGCCGCAGCGTCTCCAGCAGCGCCGGCGCCTGGGCCAGCAGCGCGCGGTCCTCGTCGGTCAGGCTGCCGGGCTGCGGCACCTTGCCGTCGCAGTTCTTGCCGATCATCGACAGCGAGCGCTGGGCCAGGTTGCCAAAGCCGTTGGCCAGCTCGCCATTGGTGCGCTGGATCATGCCGCGGCGCGAGAAGTCGCCGTCCTGGCCGAACGAGACCTCGCGCAGCAGGAAGTAGCGCACCGGGTCGAGCCCGTAGGTCTCGACCAGCTCCAGCGGGTCGATCACGTTGCCGAGCGACTTCGAGATCTTCTGGCCTTCGTTGGTCCACCAGCCATGGGCGAAGACCCGCTTCGTCACCGGCAGCCCGGCCGACATCAGGAAGGCCGGCCAGTACAGCGCGTGGAAGCGCAGGATATCCTTGCCGACCATGTGCAAATCGGCCGGCCACCAGCGCTGGAAGCTCTCGGATTCGGTGTCGGGATAGCCGACGGCGGTGAGGTAGTTGGTCAGCGCGTCGACCCACACATACATGATGTGCGCCTCGTCGCCCGGCACCTTGACGCCCCAGTTGAAGGTGGTGCGGCTGATCGAGAGGTCTCGCAAGCCCGCCTTGACGAAGGCGATCACCTCGTTGCGGCGGGATTCCGGCGCGATGAAGTCCGGATTGGCCTCGTAGAAGGCCAGCAGCCGGTCGCCCCAGGCCGACAGGCGAAAGAAGTAGCTCGGCTCCTCCACCCATTCGCATTCGGCGCCGGTCGGGGCGATGCGCTTGCCGTCGACGACGGTCAGCTCGTCCTCGCCGTAGAACGCCTCGTCGCGCACCGAGTACCAGCCGGCATAGCCGCCGAGATAGATGTCGCCATTCGCCTTCATCGCCTCCCAGATCGCCTGCGACGCCTTGATGTGGCGCGGCTCGGTGGTGCGGATGAAGTCGTCGTTGCTGAAGTTCATCGCCGCGGCCAGGTCGCGGAAGTTCTGGCTGACCCGGTCGGTGAAGGCCTGCGGGTCCACCCCGGCCGTCTCGGCCGCCTTCTGCACCTTCTGGCCATGCTCGTCGGTGCCGGTCAGGAAATGGACGTCATAGCCGTCCAGCCGCTTGAACCGGGCCAGCACGTCGCAGGCCAGCGTAGTGTAGGCGTGGCCGATATGCGGCTTGTCGTTGACGTAGTAGATCGGGGTGGTGATGTAGAATGTCTTCGGCGCCGGCATCGCGGCCTCTTTCCGTACTGCGGCGGCGGTCAGCCGTTGCAGGCGCGCTCGATTCCGATGAACGCCTGCAGGAGAACCTGCTTCCGATCGAGGTTGGACCCGTCCGCCTGAGCGAACAGACGGCGGGTGTTGTCCCACAGCTCCACCCAGCGATCAAGGCCGCCGGCCCGTCCCAGGGCCCCGACCACCCGCTGCATCACCGCCCCCTCGCCCGCCACGATCTCGGCCGGGGCGGTGCCGCGGGCGGCGGCGCGGGCCAGCCGCTCCATCCACCACACCAGCAGCCCAGTGAACAGGCGCCAGCTCGACTCCGCCGCCACCGGGCCGATCCGGTCGCCCATCTTGTGCACGGCGCGGAAATCGACCCGCGGGAAATCGTCGAGCAGGCCCAGCATGTCGCGGTACAGGCCGAGCCCGCCCTCCTCGATCAGCGCCGCCGCCCGGCCGATGCTGCCCTCGGCCAGCCGGACCAGGGACGCCCGCTCCCCGGGGTCGAGATCGGGCGCGTGCTCGGCCAGCAACCGGTCCACGGTCGCGTCGGGCAGCGGCTCCAGCGCCAGGTGGCGGCAGCGTGACCGGATGGTCGGCAAGAGCGCGCCGGGATTGCCGCAGCTCAGCAGCAGGATGGCGTGGGCCGGCGGTTCCTCCAGGATCTTCAGCAGGGCGTTGGCGCCGTTGCGGTTCATCGCCTCCGCCTCGTCGACGATGACGACGCGCCAGTTGCCCTCGGCGGCGGTCAGGCGCAGGAACGGCTCGATCCGCCGGATCTGCTCGACCGGGATCTCGCGGCTGCGGCGCTTCTTCTCCTCCTCGCCGCCACCATTGCGCTCGATGGTCAGCAGGTCGGCATGGCCGGCCGCGGCGGCGCGGCGGAAGGTCGGGTGGTCGGCCGGGATCTCCAGGCTGTCGGCGCCGCGCGGCCCCCCCGCCAGCATGAAGCGGGCGACTCGATGGGCGAAGGTGGCCTTGCCGATGCCGGGCGGGCCGGTGATCAGCCAGGCATGCGGCAGCCGGCCGGCGCGCAGCGCCTCGAGGAACGCCGCCTCCGCCGCCTCATGGCCGAGCAGCCGCGGATTGGCGCGCGGGGCCGGGAACTCGCCGCTCACGGCGTCGGCCCGAACTTCGCCTCGACCGCCGCGCGGATGGCGGCCGAGACCTCGTCGACCGTGCCGCCGGCATCGATCACGACGCAGCGCTCCGGCTCGGCCGCGGCGATCGCCAGGAAACCGTCGCGCAGGCGCTGGTGCAGCGCCGCGCCCATGCGCTCATAGCGGTCCTCGCCGCCGCGGCGGGCGCCGGCGCGGGCCAGGCCGGTCTCGACCGGCACGTCGAGGATCAGGGTCAGGTCGGGCTTCAGCCCGTCGGTGGCGATCCGGAACAGGGCGTCGAGGCTGGCGCGGTCCACGCCCATGCCCCAGCCCTGATAGACCAGCGAGCTGTCGGCGTAGCGGTCGGACACGACCCAGGCGCCGCGCTCCAGCGCCGGGCGCACGGTGACCCGCAGATGGTCGCGTCGGGCGGCGAAATGCAGCAGCGCCTCGGTCACCGGGTCCCAACGGTCGGTGTCGCCCTTGACCAACAGGTTGCGGATCGCCTCCGCCCCCGGCGAGCCGCCGGGCTCGCGCGTGGCCACGACCTCGAGGCCGCGCTTGGCGAGGTCCGCGGCGAGCCGGCGGACATGAGTGCTCTTGCCCGAGCCTTCGCCGCCTTCCAGGGTGATGAACTGTCCGCGCGTGCCCAAGCGATCCGTCCTCGGTTGCGGCCTCGTCGCGCCGCGAACCGAAGGGGCTCACTCGGCGACGATGCGTGCTCCGGAATAGCCCGCGCTGGCGATCTGCTTCAAGGCGCTCGATGCGGCCTTGGGGTCGATGAACGGGCCGATGCGCAACTCGACCGCACCGGACGCGGCGGCGGTCGAGACCGGACCGAATCGGCGCAGGGCGTCGGACAGCGAGGCCACCTGCTGCGGCCGGGTGGCCTTGGCGGCGGCGACGAACAGGCCGGCCGGGTTCGGCTTCGACTCGTCCCCGACATTGCCGACGATCTCCGGCAACCGGTCGGGTACCGGTGGCGCCGGCGGCACGGCGATGTAGCGCGTGTCGATCAGGTCGTCGTCCTTGCCGGCCGAGGCAACCTGGCTCTTCCGCGCCTGGTCGCGCTGCTGCTGCTGCGCCTGGAAGCGCTCCGCCTCCTCCAGCACCTGGATCTTGACCCGGGCCGAGCCGTTGCCGCGGAAGCCCAGCAGCTCCGCGCCGCGGGCGGACATGTCGATGATCTTCGACCGCACGAACGGCCCGCGGTCGTTGATCCTGACGATCAGCGTCCGGCCGTTGTCGAGATTGGTGACCTTGACCAGGCTCGGCATCGGCAGGCTGCGATGCGCGGCGGTGACCAGGCCGCTGTCGAAACGCTCGCCGTTGGCGGTCTTGCGGCCGTGGAAGCCCGGCCCGTACCAGGTGGCGGTGCCGACCTGCACCGAATCGCGATCGGTCCGCGCCACGTAGCGCACACCATTGATGGCCACGACACCCGGATCGGCGGGTCGCATCAGAACGGGCCGTTCGGCGATGCTCCCCTTTCCCGGCTGGGAGGGAGCGCATCCGGTGGCGGCCAGCGCCACGCCGATGGCTGCAACGACGGCGAGCCCCGGGAGACGATCCGACTTCGTGCGGCTGAAGTTCACGCAAAAAGAACGGCGTCCGGACCGGGTCGAGATCGGTTCGGCAGTCATGTCAACCCGTATGTCACAACATCCGGTCAATGGTCCAGCATATTCGTCCCGTCTCGCTTCGGCATATCTGAGCATGTGCTGGCCGGCCGATCGGCGGCGCCGGTGGATGCCCAGTATTTCTGTGAATTTCTGTCTGCCCCCATAGGTTGTATTGGCGTGCAGACCGGTTTGACAGAACGACCTGCAACCGCTTCGTTTCGCGGCGAAAACCGACAACCCATGATTTCAATTGTCGGACGTTGCCGGCGGCTCTCGACGACGCAATCGATGCGAAGCGATTTGAAACCGGCGGGGCAAATCCGTATGGTGCGGCCGGTCCGGATGGGTGGCCGAGCGGTTTAAGGCACCGGTCTTGAAAACCGGCGTGGCGGCGACGTCACCGTGGGTTCGAATCCCACCCCATCCGCCATCCGCCGTCGCGCGCCGCCGGGCCTACTCGGACCCCGCACTGGGTACGCCGGCGTAGTGGGCCTGAACGGCGAAGCGCGGTCGCGTCGACTGGGCGGCTTGCTGCCGTTAGACCTGCGATGCATCATCAAAGCATGACGAAGTACCTCATCTCCTTCCCGAGCGAAGCCATGGTGCTCACGGACGAAGAGCTCCCGATTGTCGCCGCCGAGGCCCATGCGGTGATCGAGGAAGCCAAGGCAGCTGGCGTCTACGTGTTCGGTGGAGGAATCGAGGAGCGGGTCGATCCCGTGTTGGTCTCCGGCAACGGGGCGGTGTCCGCCGAGATCTATCCGGGCAGCCACCTCAAGGGTGGGTTCACGGTGCTGGAGTTGCCGACGCGCGAGGATGCCGTCGAATGGGCGAGAAAGATCGCAGTCGCCTGCTGTTGCTCGCAAGAACTCCGCGAGTTCATGTACGACCCGGCGAGCTAGCGAGCGGAGCGGCTGCCGGGCAGAGAGTCGCGAGCGCAGCTACCGCCGGCCTATCGTAGCGCTACAGCGTAGACGTAGTGCTCATCATCGTAGGGCGTGGCCCGCCGATTACGCGCCGTGGCGCCTATGCTGCGAGGGAGGGCGCTTCGTGCATCCCAGATTGCTCAGGACCTTTCTTGCGGTGGCCCGCCATCGCAGCGTCACCCGCGCGGCCGAGGAGGTCCATCTCGCGCAGTCGAGCGTGAGCGACCAGATCCAGTCGCTCGAAGCGGAACTGGGCACGAGCCTGTTCACGCGCGCCAAGCCGGGCCTTGAGTTGACGCCGGCGGGCGAGGTGCTGAGATCCTATGCCGAGGACATCCTGGCGCTGGCGGACGAGGCCCGGGCCGCGGTGCAGGCTGCCGCAGGCCGGATGGCCGGGATGCTGACGATCGGCGCACTTGAGACGATCGCCGCGGCGACGCTGCCGCAATGGCTGTCGGGCTTCCGCGACGGGCACCCTGATATCGATCTCCGGATGAGGGTCGCGGGCAGCGGCGAGCTGCTGCGGATGCTGGAGGATGGCAGGATCGATATCACCTTCTGCTTCGACAGGGGCAGCCTCGACGAGCGCTTCGCCAGGCGGATCGTGGCCATGGAACCGCTGGTTCTCGTCGCCCCTCCCGGATCGCCCCCCGGCGCGGTGTCGGCCGATCTGGCCGGCTTGGCCGTCATCGGCTTCGTGGCGACCGAGCCCGGCTGCGTCTATCGCCACATGCTCGACACGGCGTTCGTCGAGGCGGGCATCGCAGCGCCGAAGCCAGCCGCCGAGGTGGGCAGCATCCAGGCGATCGCGCGGCTGGTCGCGGCCGGAACAGGGGTCGCCCTGGTGCCGCGCCTCGCTGTCGGCGATGCGCTCGATCGCGGCGAGATTGCCGAGTTGCCCTGGCCGGGGTCGGTCCGCTCGGCGGCGCTCGCCGCGATCTGGCGCCGCCGGCGTGTCCAGCCGCCGGCGTTGAAGCTGCTGCTGGCAGCCCTGGACGATGGCTTCGCGCCGATCAGATCAGCCGGTGGCCGCCCTCGACATGCAGCACCGTCCCCGTCGTGAAGCCGCTGCCCATCAGGAACCCGATGGCATCGGCAATGTCGTCCGACCGACCGACCCGCCCGACGGGCAGCCGCTTCGCCATCGCACCCAGCCTCTCCTCCTTCTCGTCGCCGGCGACATGGGTCCAGATCGGCGTGTCGACCCAGCCGGGCGAGACCGCGTTGACCCGGATCGGCGCCAGCTCGACCGCCAGCGCCCGGACCAGCCCCTCCAGCGCCGCGTTGACGGCCGCGACCACCGAGCCGCGGGCCGAAGGCCGATAGGCGGCGATGCCAGAGGTGAAGATGAGCGAGCCTGTGGCCGGCAGTACGGGGGCGCCGTGCTTGGCGAGCAGCAGCGGCCCGTAGAACTTGCTCTCCACCACCCTCCGGGCGGCCGTCAGATCGATCTCCGGCAGCAGCTCGTAGGCGCCTTCGATGTCGGCGGCCGTGCTGACGATGTGGTCGAGCCGGCCGATCCGCCGGAACAGATCGGCCACCTGATCCTCCTGCGCGATATCGACGGCGATCGTCTCCAGTGACGATGGATCTCCCAGATCTTCGCAGGCGTGCCTCAGCCTGTCCTCGCTTCGGCCAGCGATGATGACGCCGGCACCGGCGCGGAGACACCGCCGCGCCAGCGCCAAGCCCATCCCGGAACTGCCGCCGACAACCAGAACCCTTCCGTTCGCCATATCCATGATCTGCCTCTGTTCGGACAAATGAGCTGCCAGGAGATCGCAGATCAGCGCAGACGGGAGAAACGGAGGAAACCGATAGAGTCATCGGAAGCCCCGATGCCGCTGTCATCGGGCCTCTCCGAAGGTTATGGAATTGAGATTGTCCCAGAGGGAGCGCTGGAAGCAGCCGATGACCGAACTGCTGTGCAGTGGCGGCGAGACGATCCTGGTCTGTGATGCGCTGGGGCCGGCGAGGCGATGTTCGCCGGGGCCTCGGTGATCGCCCTGCCCGTCTCGCGGCTGGGAGCCGCGTTCTTCCAGCTCCGCACCGGCCTGGCCGGGGAGATCGCGCAGAAGGCGGTCGACTACCGGCTGAAGCTGGCCGTCATCGGCGACATCTCGCGGCATCTCGCCGCCAGCAGCGCCCTGCGCGACTGGGTGCGGGAGGCCAATCGCGGCCGCGAGATCTGGTTCGAGCCCAGCCTGGGCAGCCTGGCGGCGCGGCTCGACGGCCGCGCCGGAGGCTTACCACCAGGTCCCAGCCAGACCACGTCAACGTGTCGCCGACGACCTGTTCTCCCGCCTAGCTAGTTTCTACAAGCTTAGTGAATTCTCGCCGCATCTGACATGGGCTATGATGCGTCAGTACGATAACCACACCCAGTTTGCGCGTCAGGATAGTCCGAATCATTTATTTGATCGAAGCGATAAGGGAGACAATGATGAACTCGGCACCCAAATTGTGGTTAACATACGCTTGGAGGGATAATGAGGAGCAGGACGTAGATTTTGTGATCTCCGAACTGAGGGGCACAGGATTAGAAGTTCACTTTGATCGTGCTCAACTCATAGTTGGGAAACGGCTTTGGCAGCAGGTTGACGCGGCAATAAAGGATCCTTCTGTTTCCGCATGGGCAATGTTTGTGACTGAGAACAGTTTGCGGAGTGAGCCATGTCTAGAAGAAATCGCGTACGCCCTAGATCGAGCACTACGTGAAAAGGGCAGCAATTTCCCTTTAATTGGCATCTTCCCCGCTCCAGTCGATCGGGAGATTCTTCCATCTGCTCTAGCAACCAGGCTGTATGTCAATCTTCGAGATCCAAGTTGGAAGAAGCAGATTCACGATGGGGTAGTTGGCAAAAACACATTCAATGTGCAAGCACCGACTCCATTCGGTCACAAATGGCATACCGAGCTCACACTGGAAGTGTGGCCACGGGCGGGCACATGGGCCCCTTTCGCCGCGATGGTTCCCGAGGAGGAGCATGATAATTTTGGAACAATCTTCGTGTCATCAAGAAATTATTTTCCAAAATCCATGATGACTATGGGTCTTTTTGAGCAACGCAGACATGATACCACTGCTGGACTCATGTCGCTTAAGCATTTGCAGCAACCTGTTGACTCGATTAATTCAGGATTTATTTGCTTCAAAAATAGACGCCCAAGAGTGGTTTGCTTCGGTCCGCTCAATGGTGAACTTTACTGTATGGACACGAGCGCCTGAAAGAATAATCAGTAGGATCGTACGTAGCGGGAGGTGGTGTTTCACAGACGAAGAAGGGCGGCTGAGTTGCCCCGGCCGCCCTGGGGGCCGACCTACCGCTCCGTCATCAGCGCGTTGATCTCCGGATAGGGCATGGCGCCCGAGACCAGCGGGCCGGAGACGCCGTCCTGCAGGAAGGACCGAGCCAGCTCCGCGGTCCGCGCGAACACCGTCTGGCTGATGCCGGAGCCGGCGCTGAGGCGGCGGACGCCGAGGGCGGCGAGCGCCGCCGCCCCCAGCAGGCCGGGCCGGGACATCACGTTCAGCGGCAGCGGCGCGTCGGCGGCGATCGCCTTGATCTCGTCCGGCTTGGTGACGCCCGGCACGAAGATGCCGTCGGCGCCGGCGGCGCGGTAGCGCTCGGCCCGGGCCAGCACCTCGGCCACCTTGCCGCCCTCCGGCGCCAGGCCGCGCAGATAGACGTCGGTGCGGGCGTTGACGAACACGTCCTGGCCGCCGCGGGCGGCGGCGCGCTTGATCGCCTCGATCTTGGCGCAGAGCAGGTCGGGTGTCCCTGCCCCGTCCTCGAGGTTGATGCCGGCGGCGCCGGCGCCGATCAGCCGGGCGATCGACTCGCCCACCGCGGCCGGGTCGTCGCTGTAGCCGCCCTCGGCGTCGACGGTCAGCGGCACCCGGATGATGCGGGCGATGTCGGCGGTGGTGGCGACCAGCAGGTCGAGCGGCAGCGCGTCGCCGTCCGGATAGCCATGCGCCCAGGCGACGCCGGCGCTGGTGGTGGCGATGGCCTTGGCGCCCAGGCTCTCGATCAGCCGGGCGCTGCCGGCGTCCCAGGCATTGGCGAGCAGCAGGATGCCGTCCTGGTGCAGGCGGCGGAACTGCTGCAGGGCATCGGCCTGACGGGTGGCGGTCATGTGCGGTTCTCTCCCAGGGTTTTGGTTCAGATGGCCAGGGACAGCTGGGGGCTGCCTGCGCCTTCATGGTTCAGCAGCCAGTGCTTGCGGTCGAGGCCGCCGCCGAAGCCGACCAGCGAGCCGTCGGCGCCGATCACGCGATGGCAGGGCACGACGATCGGGATCGGGTTGGAGTTGTTGGCGAGGCCGACGGCGCGCATGGCGCCGGGCTGGCCGATCCGCCGCGCGATCTCGCCATAGGACACGGTGGTGCCGCAGGCGATGCCGCGCAGCGCCGCCCACACCGACCGCTGGAACGGCGTGCCGCCGGCCTCGACCGGCAACGTGTCGATCGCGGCGAGGTCCCCGGCGAAATACGCCTCCAGGGCCGCGGTCAGGCCGGCGGGGTTACGCTGCGGCAGCAGGGTGAAGTCTTCGTCGCCGAGGCTGCGGGCCAGCCGGTCGCGCAACCGCTCCTCCTCGCACCAGTCGATGGCGCGCAGCCGGCCGGAATCGTCGGCCACGATCAGCAGCTCGCCGAGCGGGCTCGGCATGCGGTCGAACACCAGGGCCTCAGCCATGCTTCGCCCCCGACATCCGCTGCATCGGAACAGCATCCGCGGCCCAGAGATGCTGGGCGGCATAGGCGCGCCAGGGCCGCCAGGGCTCGGCCCGCTGCAGCAGGTCGGCCGGGGTCGGCCGCACCCCGGCGCCGTCGGCGGCGCCGCGCAGCAGGCCGATGTCGCTGGCCGGGAAGGCGTCGGGCTCGCGCAGGGCGCGCAGGGCGATGTACTGCGCCGTCCAGTCGCCGATGCCCCGGATCCGGCGCAGCCGGGCGATGGCCTCCTCCACCGTGCCGAAGGGGCGGAACAGATGCGGGTCGGCGATCGCGGCCTCGGCCAGCGCGGTCAGCGTCGCCCGGCGCGACCCGGGCATGCCGAGCGCGCCGAGATCGGCGGCGGCCACACGCTGCGGTGACGGGAAGGCGCGGGACAAGGCTGGGTTAAGCCGCGCCGCTGCCGGCACCTCGGCGCCGCAGATCGATACAAGGCGGCCGGCCAGCTGCCGCGCCGCGACCACGGTGACCTGCTGGCCGAGCACGGCACGTACTGCCAGCTCGAACCCGTCCCAGCCGCCGGGGGCACGCAGGCCGGGCCGCTGCGCCACCAGCGGCGCCAGGAACGGGTCCTGCGACAGATGGGCGCCGATCGCCTCGATGTCGGCGCCGACGTCGAACACCCGCCGCACCCGGGCCAGGATGCCCGGCAGGGCGCGCACCGAGGGGAAGCGCACCAGCACCCTCAGGTTGTCGCGCGCCGGCTCGTGCCGGATCTCGACGGTGCCGATCTCCTCGCCCTCGGCGACGCTGCGCCGGTAGACCTCGCCCTCGACCTGCTCCACGCCGTCGATGGCGCGGGCCTGCAGATAGGCCAGCATCGCCGGCCAGTCATAGGGCGGGCGGTAGCGCAGCCGCAGCGTCACGCCGCCCGCGGCGACCGAATCGACCGGCAGCCCGGCCCAGGCCCGGCGGCGCAGCGCGCTGGGCGGGCGGCGGAACAGGTCCTGAAAGGTCTCGTTGAAGCGGCGGACGCTGCCGAAGCCGGCGGCCAGCGCCACCTCGGCCATCGGCATCCGCGTCTCCTGGATCAGCTGCTTGGCGAACAGCACGCGCCGGGTCTGGGCCACGGCGACCGGCGTGGCGCCGAGATGCTGCTTGAACAGGCGGCGCAGCTGGCGGCCGCCGACACCGAGCCGCTCGGCCAGCGCCTCGACCCCGGCCTCGCCACCATCCAGCGCGCCGTCGGCGATCAGCGCCAGGCCGCGCGACACGGTGTTGGAGGTGCCGCGCCAGGAGGCGAGGTCCGGCGCCGTCTCCGGCCGGCAGCGCAGGCAGGGCCGGAATCCGGCCTCCTGCGCCGCGGCGGCGGAGGCGTAGAACCGACAGTTCTCGAACTTCGCCGTGCGGGCCGGGCATACCGGCCGGCAGTAGATGCCGGTGGAGGTCACGCCGACGAAGATGCGCCCGTCGAACCGCGGGTCGCGGGTCACCAGGGCGCGGTAGCAGGCTTCGGGATCGAGCGATTCCATGGCCCGACGATGTCACGTCCGAAGCGATCGCGCTCGCGGTTTTCGGACATGGTTGGCGGGGCCCGACCTCCCGAGGCCGGGCCCCGCCGGATGACCGGTCAGCTCCCCGCCCGGCTCGCCAGCTGCGGGATGAACAGCTCGGTCCAGCTCTCCGGCTTCGCCTTGATGGTGCCGGCCAGATGCATGAAATTGGCGAAATCCATCACCTTGGTCGGGGTGATGGAGAAGCGGGTGTCAGGGTCGTTCAGGATCTCCAGCACCTCTTCCGGCGAGATCTTGACCGCCGAGCTGCGGGCGAAGATCTCCGCCGTCTCCTGCTTGTGCGCGGCGATGAAGGCGTTGGCCTCGTCGAGCGCGGCCAGGAAGGCCTCGACTGTCTTCGGGTTGGCGTCGACGAAGCGCTTCGGGGCGAAGACCACGTCGAGGGTGATGTTGCCGATCACGTCGACCGAATTCGCGACCCGGTGGATGTTGGGGTTCTTCACCTCGAGATAGGAGAAGGGCGGCGAGGTGAAATGCGCCCGCACCTCGGTCTGGCCCGAGGTCAGCGCCGCCAGCGCGTCCGGATGCGGCAGGCTGACCGTCATCGGGTCGAGCTTGGCGAAGTTCTCACGGCCGAACTGCTTGGCCACCATCATCTGCAGCACCACGGCCGACAGCGAGGTCTTGATCCCCGGCAGGGCGATCTTGTCCTCGGCCGTGATGTCGGCCAGCGACTTGATCTCCGGCTTGTTGCTGTTGAGCCAGAGCGAGGTCGAGCTGAGCCCGCTGATGCCGGTGACCTCGACATTCGGGATGCCCTTGGCCTTGGCCCAGAGGGTGATGAAGCCCGGCGCGCCGGTGCCGGCGAAGTCGAGCGTGCCGGCCATCATCGCGTCGTTGATGACGTTGCCGCCGTCGAGCATCACCCATTTCACCGCGACATCGCCGAGCCCGGCGGCCGCGGCCTGCTTCTCGAACAGCTTCTGGTCCTGCATCACGATCAGCGGCAGGTACAGGATGCCGTAGCCCTTGGAGACCCGGATCTCGCTGACCTCGGCCTGCGCCGAACTGCCGAGGCCGAGCCCGATCGCCGCTGCGACGGCCGCCGCGGCCAGACGCTTCATCACTCCCATGGTGTCCTCCCTGTATCCGAGCCGGCCGATCCGGCCCGTTCTTGCACAAAGGCTTTAGTGCTGCATGCCCCAGCGGCGGATCGTCCGTTTCTCGACCGTGGCGAAGACCACGTTCTCGACGAACAGGCCGATGAGGATGACGGTGAAGAGGCCGGCGAAGACGTTCGCGGTCTCCAGCTGGTTGCGGTTCTCGTAGATGAACCAGCCGAGGCCGCCGGAGCCGGAGGAGACGCCGAACACCAGCTCGGCCGCGATCAGGGTGCGCCAGGCGAAGGCCCAGCCGACCTTGAGGCCGGTCAGGATCGACGGGAACGCCGCCGGGATCAGGATGTGCCGCACCAGCGACAGCCGCCGCAGCCCGTAGTTCAGCCCGACCATGCGCAGCGTGTTGGACACGGCGCGAAAGCCGGAATGGGTGTTCAGCGCGATCGCCCACAGCACCGAATGGACCAGGACGAAGATCACGCTGCCCTGCCCCAGCCCGAACCAGATCAGCGCAAGCGGCAAGAGCGCGATCGCCGGCAGCGGGTTGAACATCGAGGTCAGGGTTTCCAGCAGGTCGGCGCCGATGCGCGAGCCGATCGCGACCGTGGTCAGCACCGCGGCCAGCGCGATGCCGATGGCGTAGCCGATCACCAGCGTCTGCAGCGACGCCACCGCCCGGGCCGGCAGCACGCCGTTGCCGATGTTGTCGAGGAAGGCGGTGAAGGTCTCGGTGAAGGACGGGAACAGCAGCGGGTTGCCGAGCCAGCGGCCGTAGCCCTCCCACAGCAGGGCCAGGACCAGCAGAATCAGCGTCTTGCGCACGAAGCCCAACCGGTAGATCCGCTCGATCGGCGAGATCGCCTTCTCGACCGGCGGGATGTCGGTCTTCGGCGTTTCACGCAGGATCTCGGGGCGGAAAGCGAGTGTCGTATCGGTCATGGCCGGTGCCTCAATGGACGAACAGCATGTCGTTGATGCGCTCCTCGAGCGCACCCTGGGCGGCGGTGCCCCAGGCCTCGCGGCCGATGCTGTTCAGCTCAGCCTTCACCTGCCCCGGATGCGGCGACAGCAGCAGGATGCGGTTGCCGATGCGGATCGCCTCCTCGATCGAGTGGGTGACGAAGAGCACGGTGAAGCGCGTGTCCTCCCACAGCTGCAGCAGCTCGTCCTGCATGCGCCGGCGGGTCAGGGCGTCGAGGGCGGCGAAGGGCTCGTCCATCAGCAGCACGTCCGGCTCCATCGCCATGCCGCGGGCGATGGCGACGCGCTGCTTCATGCCGCCCGACAGCATATGCGGGTGGCTGTCGGCGAATTTGGCGAGGCCGACCTTCTCGATGTAATGGGCGGCGCGGTCGCGCGCCTCCGCCGGCCCCAGGCGGCGGCTGGCGATCAGGGCGAAGGCGACGTTCTCGCGCACCGTCTTCCAAGGCAGCAGCTGGTCGAACTCCTGGAACACCATCATCCGGTCGGGGCCGGGCTCGGAGACCTCGCGGCCCTTCAGCCGGATCTCGCCCTCGGTCGGTGCGATGTAGCCGCCGATCGCCTTCAACAGGGTCGACTTCCCGCAGCCGGAGGGGCCGAGCAGGATGAAGCGGTCGGAGGGGTGGACGTCGAAATCGACGCGATGGGTCGCGGTGACGACAGCCTGGTCGGTCTTGTACTGCAGCGTGACCTGGCGGACGGAGAGCAGGGCAGCGTCTGCTGGCGGCGGCGGCGCGATGGCCATATATCCTCCCTGGGCGTCTTGCGGCACCGCGATCGGCGGTCCGTGGCCACGAGTGTTCCGCATCAAGCTGACGCCAGCCTGACTCGGAGCGGAAACAGGGAGAGGACGTGCGCATCCTGGTGGTCGAGGACACGGCCGATATCGGCGAGGCGATCGTCGCCCGGCTCGAGCGCATGGGCCATGCGGTCGACTGGGAGCGCGACGGCGACGCGGCCGGGGACATGCTCGGGGTGCAGGATTACGACCTGCTGGTGCTCGACATCATGCTGCCCGGCCGCGACGGCATCGCGCTGCTGAAGGAGCTGCGGGCGCGGCGCCGGTCGACCCCGGTGCTGGTGCTGACTGCCCGCTCCGGCGTCGAGGACCGGGTCGGGGCGCTCGACCTCGGGGCCGACGACTATCTGGTCAAGCCCTTCGACTATCGCGAGCTGGAGGCACGGGCCCGGGCCCTGCTGCGCCGCCGGACCGGCGACAGCAGCAATGTGCTGACCTGCGGCGACGTCACCATCGACCGGGCGGCGCGGCTCGCAGCGGTCCAGGGCCGGCCGCTGGACCTGACCCGGCGCGAGCTGACGGTGCTGGAGATCCTGGCCACCCGGCCCGGCCGCATCGTCTCCAAGGACGACCTGCTGGACCAGATCTACAGCTTCGACCAGGAGCCGAGCCCGAACGCGGTGGAGCAATACGTGACCCGGATCCGGCGCAAGCTGGCGGGATCCTCGGTCGAGATCCGGACCCTGCGCGGCCTCGGGTACCAGCTTGTCGTCGGCTGACCGCATCCGCAGCTCGCTCTACGCCCGCATCCTCGCGTTCATCGCGGTGGTGGTCTGCCTGGGCACGGCCGCGGTGATCGCCGCCGCGGCGCATTACGCCCGGCTGGCCGCCGGCGAGGCCTATGACCGGCTGCTGGTCGGCGGCGCGGTGCAGGTGGCCGAGAACGTGTTCATGCAGGGCGGAGTGCTGGCGCTGGACCCGCCGGTCGCCGCCTTCGCCTCCCTCTCCGCCTACGACCTCGTCTACTACAAGGTGGTCGATCCCCGCGGCGTGGTGGTGGCCGGCTATCCGGACCTGGCGCTCGACCCGGCCACGGCGCAGCAGGCCCGCCATGGCGTGGTGATCGAGGACGGCAGCTTCCAGGGCGAAGCGGTCCGGGTGGCGGTGCTGGGCCGCAAGATGGACGAGTCCGACGGTGGCTGGGCGACGGTGGTGCTGGCCCAGACCACCCGCGCGCGAGACGCTTTGGCCCGTTCGCTCACCCGCCAGGCGGTGCTGATCGTCCTGGCCATGGGGGTGCTGACGATGGTGGCCGGCGCGGTCGCGGTGCGCTGGGCCCTGGCGCCGCTGATCCGGATCGAGAAGGCGCTGGCCGACCGGGCGCCGGACGACCTGAAGCCGCTCGACCTCGCCACGCCCACCGAGATCCGGACGCTGGTGTCCTCGATCAACCTGTTCATGGGACGGCTGGCCGACCGCATCGCGCTGATGCAGCGCTTCATCGCCGACGCCGCGCATCAGATCCGCACCCCGCTGGCGGCCCTCGGCGCCCAGGTCGAGCTGCTGGGGCACGAAAAGTCGGCCAGCCGGCGCCAGCAGCAGATGGAGCGGGTGCGGCAGCGCACGGCGGAACTGGGGCGGCTGACCAACCAGCTGCTGAACCACGCCATGGTGATCCACCGGACCGAGATCGGCGCCTTCGTTCCGGTCGAGCTGGTCGAGCTGGCCCGCACCGTGCTGGCCGCCGTGGTGCCGCTGTCCTTCGACCGCGATGTGCGCATCGCCTTCGAGGCGCCGGACGAGGTCGTGGTGATCGAGGGCGATGCGGTCAGCCTGCGCGAGGCGCTGTCCAACATCATCCACAACGCACTGGTCCACGGCGCCGAGACACGGCTGTCGGTCCGTGTCGGGGGCGGGCCGGACGGCGCCTGGATCGAGGTGAACGACGACGGCCCGGGCATCCCCGAGGCCGACCGGGCGCGGGCGTTGGAGCCGTTCCATTCCGGCTCGGGCGCCGGCACCGGGCTCGGCCTCGCCATCGCCGCCGAGGTGATGAAGGCCCATCGCGGCCGCATCGAATTCCGTCGCGACCCGACGGAAGGCTTCTCCGTGGTGCTGCGCTTCGGGGCGTGAGGCCTCACCAGCCCTTCATCGCCGCGGCCTGGGCGGCCAGCCAGTCGCAGAACAGCGATAGCGGCTTGCGCAGCGCGGCGCCGCGCATGGTGACGATGTAGAAGCGCCGGCCGGTGTCGAGGTGCCGGGGGAAAGCGTCGGCCAGGCGGCCGGTCCGGATCAAGTCGTCGATGATCGGCCGCCAGCCCAGCGTCACCCCCTGCCCGTCCATCGCCGCCTGCAGCGCGACCGTATGGTCGGTGACCCGCAGCGACCGGGCCGGCCCCGGCGCCGACAGGCCGAGGGCGGCGAACCATTCGCCCCAGGTGGCGCGGCGGCGCAGCGCGTCCTCGTAATGGATCAACTGGCAGCGGTGCAGGTCGGCGGCGTCGCGCAGCGGGCCATGCGCCGCCAGATAGGCCGGGCTGGCCACGGCGTGCACATGCTCCTCCCACAGCGGGATGGTGTCGTGGTCCGGCCATTTGCCGTCGCCGAGCCGGATCACCACGTCGATCCCGTCGGAGCCCGGATCGGCGTCGCGGTCGATGGTCTGGATGCGCAGCGGGATGGCGGGAAAGGCGGTGCGGAAGGCGGCGAAGCGCGGCAGCAGCCAATGCGCGGCCATCGAGGTCGAGACCCCGATCACGATCTCGCGCTGCGCCGCCGCCATGGACCGGCCGGTGATGTCGTCGACCGCCTGGGCGATGGCGGACAGGCTGGTGGCGACCGCGGCGTAGAGCCGCTCGCCCTCCGGCGACAGCTCCAGCCGGCGATGGTGGCGGATGAACAGGTCGAGCCCGAGCGAGGCCTCGAGCTGGCGGATGCCGTGGCTGACCGCCGACTGGGTGATCGCCAGGTCCTCCGCCGCCCTGGAGAAGCTGAGCCGCCGGGCCGACGCCTCGAACACCGCCAGGGCGTTGAGCGAGGGCAGGCTGCCGCGGAGGGTTTGCATCGACTGGGCTCATGCCGGCGTGAAGGAATTTCGGTTTACCATCCGCCGGCAGGCCGGGAGAGTGAAACCGTCACAACGATCCGCCAACGGACATGTCGAACGCCGATCCCCTGCTGCAGCCGTACCGGCTGCGCCACCTGACCCTGCGCAACCGCTTCATGTCGACCGCGCATGAGCCGGCCTATACCGAGGACGGCCTGCCGAAGGAGCGGTACCGCCTGTACCATGCCGAGAAGGCGAAGGGCGGCATCGCCCTGACCATGATCGGCGGCTCCTCCGTGGTGGCGCCGGACAGCCCGCAGGCCTTCGGCAACATCCTGCTGTACAAGGACGAGGTGGTGCGCTGGCTGAAGGAGCTGGCGGACGACGTGCACTCCCACGGCGCCGCCGTGATGATCCAGGTCACCCATCTCGGCCGCCGCACCAGCTGGTCGAAGGAGGACTGGCTGCCGGTCGTCGCCCCCTCCCCGGTGCGCGAGCCGGCGCACCGCGCCTTCCCCAAGGCGATGGAGGACTGGGACATCGAGCGCATCGTCGCCGCCTATGCCGACGGTGCCGAGCGGGTGCAGGCCGGCGGCCTCGACGGGCTGGAGCTCGAATGCTACGGCCACCTGATCGACCAGTTCTGGTCGCCGGCCACCAACCGGCGTGACGACGAGTATGGCGGCGACCTGGACAACCGGCTGCGCTTCGCCTTTCAGGTGCTGCGCGCGATCCGCGACCGGGTCGGGCCGGACTTCATCGTCGGCACCCGCATGGTCTGCGACGAGGATTGGGAGCGCGGCCTGTCCAAGGCCGAGGGGCTGGAGATCGCGCGGCGGCTCGTCGCCTCCGGCCTGATCGACTTCGTCAACGTCATCAAGGGGCATATCGACACCGACGAGGCGCTGTCGCATGTCATCCCGGGCATGGGCGCCCGCTCCGCCCCCCATCTCGATTTCGCCGGCGAGGTGCGGGCGGTGGCGAAGGTGCCGACCTTCCACGCCGCCCGGATCCAGGACGTCGCCACCGCCCGCCACGCGATCGAGAGCGGCAAGCTCGACATGGTCGGGATGACCCGGCCGCACATGGCCGACCCGCACATCGCCCGCAAGGTGATGGAGGGGCGCGAGGCCGAGATCCGCCCCTGCGTCGGCATGGGCTACTGCATCGACAGCATCTATGGCGGGCAAGCTGCCTGCATCCACAACGCCGCCACCGGGCGCGAGGCGACGATGCCGCATGTCGTCGCCCGCACCGCCGGGCCGCGGCGCAAGGTGGTGGTGGTCGGCGCCGGCCCGGCCGGGCTGGAGGCGGCCCGCGTCGCCGGCGAGCGCGGCCATGCCGTCACCCTGTTCGAGGCGGCGGACCAGCCGGGCGGCCAGATCCGCATCACCGCCGGCCTGCAGCGCCGGCGCGAGATCCTGGGCATCGTCGACTGGCGCATGGCGGAATGCGAGCGGCACGGCGTGGTCATGCGGTTCAACACCTATGCCGAGGTCGGGGACGTGCTGGCCGAGGAGCCGGATGTCGTGGTGGTGGCGACCGGCGGCCTGCCCAACACCAGCTTCCTCGATGCCGGCGAGGAGCTGGTCACCACCAGCTGGGACATCCTGTCCGGCGCCGCCAAGCCGGCCGAGACCGTGCTGCTGTACGACGACAACGGCGCCCATCCCGGCCTGACCGCGGCGGAGTTCATCGCCGGCGCCGGCAGCAGGCTGGAACTGGTGACGCCGGAGCGGACCCTGGCCCCGGATGTCGGCGGCACCAGCTACCCGGCCTATTTCCGCGCCTTCTCCGAGCACGGCGTCGAGGTCACGATCAACCTGCGGCTGGAGAGCGTGCGGCGCGACGGCAACCGACTGGTCGCCAGCTTCCTCGACGAATACGGGCATCGCCGGGTCGAGAAGCGGGCGGACCAGGTGGTGGTCGAGCACGGCACCCTGCCGCTGGACGAGCTGTATTTCGTGCTGAAGCCGCTGTCGTCGAATCTCGGCGCGGTGGACTACGAGGCGATGATCGCCAACCGGCCGCAGGCGGTGCGGCGCAACCCGGAGGGCCGCTTGGTGCTGTGGCGGATCGGCGACGCCGTTTCCTCGCGCAACATCCACGCCGCGGTCTATGACGCGCTGCGGCTGCTGAAGGACGTGTGATGGCGGCGATCCTCGCCATCGATGCCGATGCGCTGTCGGTCGACCCGATCTGGCTGGTCGAGCGGCTGCGCGACGGGCATCGGCAGGGGATCGGCGCGGTCGAGCGCCTGCTGCTGGAGGAACCACCCAACAGCCTGATGACCTGGACGGCCTGGCAGCCCGGTGCCGCGCTGGGCGCCAAGCTGGCCGCGGTGTTTCCCGGCAACGAAGCGCGTGGCGCCGGGCCGAACATCCGCTCCGTCGTCGTGCTGTTCGACGGGCAGGACGGCCGGCCGCAGGCGCTGATCACCGGCGAGAGCTTCACCCGCGCCAAGACCGCGGCCGATTCCGCCCTCGGCGCCGACCTGCTGGCCCGGCCGGATGCGGCGACGCTGGCGGTGCTGGGCGCCGGCGCGCAGGCGGAGACGCAGATCCGCTATCTCCTGGCTGTACGCCCATCGATCCGGCGCGTGGCGATCTGGAACCGCACGGCGGAGAAAGCTCAGAAGCTGGCGGCCGGCCTCTCCGTCCCCGGAATCGAGATCGAAGCCGTCGAGGATGCCGAGGCGGCGGTGCGCACGGCCGACATGGTCTCCTGCGTCACCGCGTCCCGCGAGCCGGTGCTGCGTGGCGCCTGGCTGAAGCCGGGGACGCATGTCGACCTGGTCGGGTCCTTCACGCCGGAGATGCGCGAGGCCGATGACGAGGCGATGCGCCGGGCCTGGCTGTTCGTCGACACGCGGCGCTTCGCCGTCGGCCATTGCGGCGAGTTCACCCAGGCGATCGCCGCCGGCGCCATCGTCGCGGCGGATGTCGTCGCCGAACTGGCGGAGCTGTGCGCCGGCGCTCCGGGCCGCCGCTCGGCCGAGGAGATCACCCTGTTCAAGAATGCCGGTGGCGGCCATCTCGACCTGATGGTGGCCCGCGCCTTCCACGACCTGGCCATCGACCAGGCCCAACAAGACTGAACCAAAACAGGGAGCTGAGCATGAGCAACGACGAGACGTCCGGCCGTCTGCATCCGGCCATTCCGCCGATGGCCGAGCAGCTCAAGGCCGGCCGGATCGGGCGGCGCGACTTCATCCGCACCGCGGCGCTGCTGGGCATGGCGGCGCCGGCCGCCTATGCCCTGGCCGGGCGGATCACCGGCGAGGCCGCGATCCCGCAGGCCATGGCGCAGGACACGCCGCGCAAGGGCGGGATCCTCCGCATCGGCATGCCGGTGATGGATTGCGCCGATCCGGCGATCTACGACTGGTCGGAGAAGGGCAATGTCGCGCGGCTGATCGTCGAGCCGCTGGTGTCGATCGGCACCGACGACGTCGCCCGGCCCTGGCTGGCCGAGAAGTGGGAGGCCAATGACGACGTCAGCCAGTGGACCTTCCACCTGCGCAAGGGGGTGAAGTGGAACAATGGCGACGACTTCACCGCCGACGACGTGATCGCCACCTTCGCCCGCTGGCTCGACAGCAAGACCGGCTCCTCCAACCAGGGCCGGTTCAGCGGCCTGACGGTGAAGGAGGGTGACGCGGTCAAGATGGCGCCCGACGCGATCGAACGGGTCGACGACCACACCGTGCGCTTCCACCTGCAGAGCCCGATGCTGCAGTTCCCGGAGAGCCTGGGCGATTATCCGGCGCTGATCACCCATCGCGACTTCGCCAAATCCGGCGCCAACCTGATGAAGACCCCGGTCGGCACCGGCCCGTTCCGGCTGAAGGAGGTGGCGGTCGGGTCGCGCGCCGTGTTCGAGAAGCGGCCGGCGGCGGAGTATTGGGGCGAGGAGGTGTATCTCGACGGCGTCGAGTACATCGACCTCGGCAGCGACCCGGCCGCCTGGCTGGCGGCGCTGGGCTCCGGCCAGGTCGACCTGGTGAGCCAGGTGCCGGTCAACCTGCTGCCCGCGGTCCAGGGCATCCCGGGGCTGAAGCAGTACGAGAAGCTGACGGCGGAGACCGGCGTCGCCCGCTTCCGCCTCAGCGAGCCGCCCTTCGACAAGAAGGCGGTGCGCCGGGCGATCCAGGCCTGCGTCGACCATAAGCGCCTGACCGAGTTGGCCTATCAGGGCTTCGGCACGCCCGGCGAGGACTTCCACGTCTCGCCGATCCATCCGGAATACACGCCCTTGTCGCTGCCGGCGCCGGACATCGACAAGGCGAAGAAGCTGCTCGCGGAAGCCGGCTACCCGGACGGGCTGTCGATCGAGATCAACTGCCAGGACGCGCTGAAGCACGAGATCGACACCGCCCAGGTGCTGTCGGAGATGGTCAAGCCGGCGGGCATCGACCTGAAGGTCAACGTCCTGCCCGGCGCCACCTTCTGGGACCGCTGGACCAAATGGCCGTTCTCAGTGACCCAGTGGCTGACCCGGCCGCTGGCAGTGCAGGTGCTGGCGCTGGGCTATCGCAGCGGCGTCGCCTGGAACGAGACCGGTTATGCCAACCCGGAATTCGACAAGGTGCTCGACCAGGCCCAGGCGACGCTGGACCTCGAGAAGCGCAAGGTGCTGGTGCACCGGCTGGAAGAGATCATGCAGGAGGACGCGATCGCCATCATCCCGTTCTGGCTGAAGATCTTCACCGCCAGCACCGACAAGGTGCAGGGCTTCGAATACCACTTCGCCCGCGAGATGCACCTGAACACGGTGTGGCTGGCGGGTTGAGGGAGAGGTTTCGTGGGTTGGGTTCGCTCTTGCGAACCCAACAATGGCTCCAGCTGCACGATGTTGGGTTCGTTTCCACGAACCCCACCGACGTCGGTGCCGGTATCCCGCCCCT